>JBOHFY010000461.1:0-21194 GCA_050699895.1 Pseudonocardiaceae bacterium | reverse complement strand
TTGTCTTGGCGGGCTTGGCGATCTTGGGTAGTCGGGAGCGCTGGCTCAGGCTAGCTAGCTGGCCAGTAGTCGGTGGGCGGGTTTGCCCGTGGTCTGGAAGACCATCTGGAGTTGCTTTGTGAGGAGGCAGGCGCGGTAGAGCGGTTTATTGGTCGCGGCGATGGGGGCGCCGGTGGTGCGCTGGTCTGTGGTCTGGTTGGCCGGGTTTTTCAACAGTGCCTGGCGGGTGTCCTTGAGGGTGTTGGCTTGGTCTTTCCTGCCTGCCGCGCGTAGCTGGTTCCACATTCCGCGACGCACCGTGTCCAGCTCGGCGGTGGCCCAGGCCACGATGTGGAAGGCGTTATCCCGACGTCGGGATAACGCCTTTTATGGCGACCTTCGGGTTATGCTGACGTGGAGGTTGTGGTGGCTGGTCGGGGCGTTGTCGGTAGCCCGGAGGTCGGCATAATCAGAGGTCTTGGAGGAAGGCTAGGAGTTGGTCGTCGGTCGGCCTGTAGGGGCCGAGTCTGGTTCCGGTGGGAGTGGTCCTGTCCATCGCTGTCTGTTTCGCTGTCATGTCGGCGTGCAGGTAGATTTGTGTGGTTTCGATGCTTTCGTGGCCGAGCCAGAGAGCAATGACCGTGGTGTCGATGCCTGCGGTAAGTAATCTCATGGCCGCTGTATGCCTCAGGACGTGTGGTGTGACGATCTTGCTGGCGAGAGTCGGGCAGGTCATGCTGGCGGTCGCCGCGTGCTGGGTCAGGCGCTTGGCGACGGCGTCTCGGCTCATCGGGGTTCCGGTGCGAGTGGGGAACAGGATCTCCGTGCCGGTGGGCAGGGTGGTGAAGGCGCGGAGGACGGCGACGGTCTGGGCGTCGAGCGGAGTGATGCGGTTCTTGCGTCCTTTCCCGCGGCAGGTGACGTGGGCTGCGGGGCCTAAGTGCAGGTCGCCGAGCTTGAGGCTCGTCACCGCCGTGAAACTCCACGACTACCTGCTCATGGTGGCGCCGGAGGCTCCGATCGCGGTCGATCTTCTCTTCGGCCACACGGACCCGATCCTCACCGTGCCTCAGGGCAGCCGCGCCGCCCTCAGGTGCGACGAAGGTGGTGTGCGGCTGTCCTTCGGCGTCAGCTGACGAGGCGGATGGTGGCCGGGTAGCGGTACGCCTCGCCCTTGTTCGCGGCCACGGCGATGCACAGCACACGGAAGTATTCTTCACTTCATCTAGAGCGGCTCTGTCACTCGCTTCTGCGCCGCCCGTACGGTTCTCGAGCGAACGCCGTTGTTTCTCACCGCATCGAAACGGAGTGTAGATCATGAGCACAACTACTCGAATCGCGTTCGTCACGGGCAATGCTGGGAAATTCGCGACGGCTCGCGAGCACCTGGCGTCGTTCGGTGTCGAGCTGGATCAGGTAACGCTCGGCTTGGACGAGGGCGGTGGCCGACCGCAGAGCGCGCACTTCGATAGTCCTGCCCGCTAGGGGTGTGCTGAGCCTGTGCTGTCACCGCCTTAGCTATCCGTCCAGAGCGTGGGTTTCCAGGGCCAAGGCGTCGCGGAGGCGGTGCGGGTTCATCAGGCCCGCCGTGGGGCGGCCCGCGCGTTGGGCTTGTAGCAGGGTGGCTTCGATGTCGTCGACTGTTGAGCGCAGTTCGGCGCGGATGGCGGGGTCACCGGAGGCGGCGGCGTCGCGCGGGCTCAGGTCACCGATCACCCCGGGAGTGTCGACCCAGTTTGTCTCGGCGTCGCGCGCCACGCGGTCGGCGGCTTCGGCCGGGTCGTCGTCGGAACTTGTGTTGAGGAAGTAGCTTTCCACGATGATGGCTCGCGCATCCCGGCCGTCGGGCTCTTCGCTGGCGCGCTTGGCGTGCCGGTCACGTTCGACGGCGTCCGGGGCTACGTCACGCAGCTGGGCCTCAAGCTCGGCCAGCCGCGCCGGAGAGTTCGCGGTGATGGTGAAGTCCTCGCCGGTCCGCTCAAGGTGCCCGAGGTTCAGCACCCGACCGTCGGGCAGCTGCCGGTGCCAGGAGAGTTCCTCGTCGTCGGTCTGGGTCAGCCGCTGGGCGAGGTTCTCGAAGGCCCGCTGCGCGCGGGGCACCCGGTAGGTGACGCCGCAGTCGTACGCGTCCTCGCCATCACTGTTGCGCAACTGGACGGGTGGCTCGGGAGCGAAGAAATCCGCGATCTGCTCCAGCGATGGACCCGCCGCGAGCAGGCTGACCAGCTCGCGGCGGCGGTGGCGGGGGACGTGGACGGGCCGCGCGAGCCTGCGTGGTTCGGTGTCGTCGTGCAGCACCCGGCCGCAGAACAGCTCGAGGCGCTGCGCACACTGCGAGAACAGCTTGTCGGCTAGGTGGATCGGCTCGCCGTCCGGCAGGGCGCGCAGCGTGACGCTGGTGTCCCGCGCGACGTCGAGTGTCTCGTAGAGCGTCACCGGGATCCGCCGCCAGTCCTGCATGAGCTGTCGTTCCTCGGAGTGCAGCCAGTGGCCTTGGCCGGCGAGGAACCTCTCCACCAGGCCGCCCTGGAACAGCCCGAGATCCACCAGGAACATCGCGCACCGCTGCGGGTCCTCGGTGCGCTGGATCAGCGGTGAGATCATCTCCAGGCCGGGGGCGCGCTCGGCGTAGGTGCCCAACAGGGCGTAGACGAGCTGGGCTCGCGCGCTCAGGGCCGGCAGGGCGGTGAGCCGGCAGCAGGCCTTGAACTTGCGGCCCGACCCGCACGGGCACGGGTTGTTGCGCCCGACGTCGCTGGCCGTCGCGGTCGCGGCGATAGCCTCGTTCAGCCCTGGGCGCAGCGGGCTGGGGTGCTCGGCGCGTCGCAGGTATCGGTCCGCTGTGGCGTAGTCGCCGCGCGCGGCGGCGTACTGGGCGGCGTCGTGCAACGCCGGCTCCAGGCCGGGGCGCAGCGTCAGCGCCTCATCAAGCAGGTCGCGGGCGGTGGCGGAATCCCCGGCGCCTTCGGCGGCGCGGGCGCCGATCAGCGCGACCGCGGCCTTCTCCTCCCTGCTTCGAGCCTGTGACCGCAGCGCCGCGAGCCGCGGCTCGACCACACCGCCGCCCACCGTGTGGCACTCGATCCGGCCAGACAGGAAACCCAGGGCGGCATCGGTAGCGCAGGCCAGCGCATTGAGCAGGAACCGGATGTGATCCCCCTCCAGCGGGCCTTCGCTCGTGAGCATTCCCGCGACGGTCTCGGCGTCGATGAGCAGGTCATCCTGGGCGGCCACCCAGGCAGGGTAGCCGACCCGGGTGGCCACCACTCCGGCTGCGGGCATGCTGGGTGTGGTGAGTCCGCGAGTACTGGTGGTTGACGACGAGCCCGGGGTCCGGCGCGCGCTGGAGCGGGGGCTGCGCGCTGAGGGGATGCAGGTCCGCACCGCGTCCGACGGACCCAGCGGGCTGCGCGCGGCGCTGACCGGAAGCTTCGACGCCGTGTTGCTGGACATCATGCTGCCGGGCCTGTCCGGCTACCGGGTGCTGGAGCGGCTGCGCGCGGCCGGGGTGGCCACCCCGGTGCTGCTCGTCTCAGCCAAGGACGGCGAGGTCGACCAGGCGGACGGGTTGGACCTCGGCGCCGATGGCTACCTGGTGAAGCCGTTCTCCTTCGTGGTGCTGGTGGCCCAGCTGCGTGCGGTGCTGCGCCGGCACACTGAGGTGCGCCGGGAGACGGTGCTCACCCTGGGGGACCTGGTGATCGACCCGGCGCGGCGCGAAGTGAGCTGGGCCGGCCGGCTGGTGCCGTTGTCACCCCGCGAGTTCGCGGTGTTGACGGCGTTGGCCCGCCAGGCCGGCAGTGTGCTGAGCAAGGACGAGCTGCTGCACGCCGCGTGGGGTGACGAGCAGGCCGCCAGCCGCAACGCCGTGGAGGTCTACGTCGGCTACTTGCGTCGCAAGCTGGACGCGGTCGGGGCTGGCGGCGTGCTGCGGACCGTGCGCGGGCACGGCTACGCGATCGGCGCGCGGGACGGCCCGTGAACGCGCTCCGGCGGGGATGGGCCGCGCGCCCGCTGCCGCTGCGGGTCGCCGCGGTGGTCACGGTGGTGGGGCTGGTGCTGTTCTTGGTGCTGGCCAAGGCTTCGACCGCAGTGGTGGCGCGGACGCTGACGCACGCTCTGGACAGCGAGCTGGCGGCCTCGGTCACCGCCGCTGGGCCCGCTGTGATGGCGGGGCGGCCGGCACCGCCCCGCCCGCCGGGCGATGAGATCCGGGTCCGGGTGCTGGACCGGGCCGGCACCCCGGTCGACGGCGGTGGGCCGGCACCGCTGGCCGCATCGGACATCCGTCGGCTGCAGGCCGGGCGGCCGGTGTGGACGTTCGAGCCTGGCCGGCCGGGGGACCCCACCCGCTGGTCGGGGCGGGTGCTCAGCGCACCGGACGGCACGCCGCGGCTGGTGGTGGCCGGCGCCGAGTCGGTCGCCCACGCGATGCTGGTCGGGCGAACCGCCGCGGTACTCGTGATGGCCGCGGTGCTCGCCGCGCTGGCGATGGGGGCGGCCGGCTGGGTGGCTGCCTGGTTCGCGTTGCGCCCGGTGGCCCGCCTGCGGGCGGCGGCGACGGAGCTGCCAGCGGGGGAGCGGTTGCCGCTGCCGGTGGCACGCGACGAGCTGCGGACACTGGCGCGGGCCCTCAACGACCTGCTGGGCCGCCGGGACGCGGCGACCGAGCGGCTGCGGCGGTTCACCGGGGATGCCGCACACGAGCTGCGCTCGCCGGTGGCGGCGATCCGCGCGCAGGCCGAGGTGGCGGTGGCCCACCCGGACCCGGACCTCGCTGGGGCGACGCTGGAGGACATCGCCACGCAGGCGCAGCGGCTGTCCGCGCTGCTCGACGACCTCCTCACGCTGGCGCGCTCCGACGCCGGGGAGCGGCTGCCCACGCAACCGGTCGACCTCGCCGAGATGGCCCGCGACGCGGCTCGCCGCGCCGCCCAGGGAGAGGTGGCGGCGGCTCACCGCGTCGCCCAGGGACAGGTGGCGGTCCGGGTGACCGCGGCCGCGCCCGCGGTGGTGCACGCCGCGCCCAGCGACGTCGCCCGGGTGCTGGACAACCTGCTCGCCAACGCCGTGCGGCATGCCCGGAGCACCGCGCGGGTGCTGGTCCTGCCGGGCACCGACGAAGTGCGCCTGCTGGTGGACGACGACGGCGACGGGGTGCCCGTCGAGCACCGCGAGCTGGTGTTCGACCGTTTCCACCGAGTGCACGATGACCGGGACCGCGATACCGGCGGCACCGGGCTCGGGCTGGCTTTGGTCGCCGAGACGGTACGCCGCTACGGCGGCGCCACCCGGGTCGGCCAAGCCCCCGACGGCGGCGCCCGCTTCGAGCTGCACTGGCCCGTCGGCCGCCCTTGAAGTACTACCAACCGGGGGTGGTTTCTGCTGTTAACGGCGTGCAACCGGCGGGCCGCCGGGAGCCGAAGCGGTGGGGCAGAGCTCACCGGGCCGCTCACCTGGCACTCTTGGCACACGCCGGGCAGACCTGCTCGGGGTCGGGCGGGTTGCCGGAAAAGCCAAGACCGCGGCCGAACGGGAGCACTCTGGGCACGAACGTCACCCCGCACGCGGCGACCACAGTGCCCTCGGCGGGGCGCAGCGCACCCCGGTGCGTGTCGTGATCACCGATCGACCGCAGGAACCAGACCACGGGGGCGTCACTCATCTGAGCCACTCGGCCAACGCGTCGCGGAGCACCCGGGCCCTGTCCTCACTAAGGGTGACCGTGCGGACACTGATGGCGTGCGGGTCCGGCTCAACCGCACCGCTGCGGGTACTCATCACCAGGATGGTGAAGCCCACCGGGCCCTGGTGCGGCACACCGGTCGCGTGGATCACCCTGCGGCACTTACTGTCCCAGCGCGGCCCTGGTACGTCGTTGGTGTCGTTGGTCACCTGGCAGACAATGCCGTGAGCTCGACGGCTAGCGGTCCACACTCCGTGGACCCTGACCGCCGAACCCGAAGCGGTTACGCAAGCTGTCCAACTCCCACACTCGACGCGGGGTACGGCGGGAGAGTGTGAGCACCAGGTCCCGGGCGATGGGATCGTTACGGATTCGGGTCGGCGCGAGGCGGTCTGCGGTGTCCAGGTGGCGGATCGCCTCGTTGTCCCTGCTCCCCCTCAGCTTGTGCCCAGGATCGTGCGAGATCGAAGTGCAACGCCGCGCTGCGATCCTTGCTGCCAAGAATGTCCAGGTTGATCGGTTTACGCACGACGCGCTCGGCGACTTCCGGGCCCTGCCCTAGCTCTGCGCCGATGGAGACGCGCCATACGTTGACGTTCGTGGGTCCGAAGTGCTGCCTTAGCCCGTTGCGCTCGCCGGTGAGTATGGCGACCCGGGCGGCCTCGTCGAGGTGGTCAGCAGCGGCAGCGGCATCGCTGTCCCGGGCCGCGAAGTGGGCTCCCATGAGGTGCAGCAGCCCGAACGTCTCGGCACCGAGGGTGTCGTCGTCCCGGATAGTGGTCAAGCGCTGGGCATCATCGAGCGCGAGGTCCAGCATCCGCACCGCGCGGCGTCGGACGCCGGTGCGGGCCACCGAAGGCGCCCGGGCGAACATGGCGAACGCCTCCAGTTCGGGCCGCTCGGAGATCTGGGCCGCGTCATAGGCACGCTGCGCCGCCAGCTGTGCCAGGTGCAGGTAGCCGAATGTGGTTGCTAGCACGAAGGCGTGATAAGCGGCCTGAGTAAGTAGCTCGGCCGCGCGCTGCCGTTCCCGGCCATCGCTGGTTACCAAGTGGACCTGCAACTCGATCAGCGCAGCGTCGATGTCCTCACCTGAGGACCGGTAGCTGGCGGTGTCCCTCAGCTCGGCAGCCGATCTTGCCCAGCCGTCGAGTGTGTCCAATGGGCGCGGTTGAACATCGGGCACATCATCGAGGGTGGCCTCGCCCAGACCGCGCTCGATCGCAGCGATCACCCTCTTGGCACGAGCGCTCTCCCGGTCCGCCGGCTGCGCGTACGGCTGCCCGGTCAGGTCGGCCACCGAGCAGCCCAGCGCCTCGGCGAGATCCTCGATCAAGCCCCGCCGGTTGAACCCGCGCTGGCCCAGTTCCAACGCGGACAGGTACTGCTTGGTGATCCCGGCCAGCCCGGCCACCACCTCCAAACTCAAGCCGCGACGACGGTGGATCATCCGAGCGCGTGCGCCGATCGCCGACGCGTCCTCAGCGTCCATGAGAGCCCCCTCCCCGTCAGGCCTCCCGCCCATAGCCCCGGGGAACTACCCCGGCGCCCACACCTCGACGAGGAGGTCGCGTAAGGCTACGCCGCGCACCCCTCGCCGTCGAAGTGGATGGCCGCGACCAGCGCGAACATCTCCCCAAACCTCGCCCGCCACCGATCGAGCGGATCATCGGCTATCGTCGGCCCGGCGTGGTTCGATGCGCGAACAAGCGCAGTCAGCGCTCCGGGAGAGTCGCCCCCCAGGGCGATGCCCAGCGCGGTCTTGCTCCCCATCCAGTCGGTGGCGCCTTGTCTGATCGAGTGGCGCAGGTCGGTGAGCGCGTCCTGGTCTGGCTCTACGGTGCTGGCCAGTCTTGCCCTGTGGAAGTGCTTGAGCAGCGCCGGTTCTGCATGTCGGTGCGGGCCAGGTCGGTGAACTTCTCCGCCCGCCGCCACACTCCCTCGGCTAGCGACTCGCCGCCGGGTGGGACCCACAGGTGCTTGCGGTTGCGCCGGTCCTCTGCACCGTCGGGGTAGGTGGTGAACAGCTCTTCCTTGGTCATGTAGGTGGCCTCGCCGTAGTGTTGCTCGTCCAACAGAGTGGTGGATTGTGGCCGGCCGTGCGGCAGGTCCGGGAAGGCCAGCTCCGCGGTGTCGATCGCTCGCCGGTAGGTCGAGGTGAACACACGCAGCCGCGGACCACTCAGGTCTGCGAGCGCCTGGCTGAGCCATAGGCACTGGTGGAAGCCGCGCGGGGTCAGGCCGACGACATCACGGGAGATCGTGTGCGCCACCTGCCCGCTGTAGGGACGGCGATCGGCGTAGAAGCTTCGGTACTTATCGGCGTTCTCTATCGACTCGGCGTGACGGACCACCGCAAGTATCATGACAAAACACTACTGTTCGCCCTGGCTGCCCGGGCCGAGGTAAGGAAGTGCCCGTCGAGCGACTGGGAGTTCGTCAAGCGCCGGACCGCCGCCGACGGCGCGGTCTGGCGGTCCGCCGACGGCCTCCTCTACAAGCGCACCGGCGACACCTCTATCGACGCCGAAGCGCGCTTTCAGCGTCTGGTGGCCGCACTCGGCTACCCGGTCCCCGAGGTGGTGGAGACCGGGCAGGTCGACGGTGTCCACTATGTCGTCGAGCGCAGCGCGGGCAGCGCATCCCTGCATGATCTGGCCCTGGCCAACGACGACGGGCAGCTCGGCGAGGACGTGCTTCACACGGCTGTCGAGGTCTCCGTCCGGCTGCTGACGGCTCAGGCCCACAACCCGCTGCCCTGCGGCCCGGAGCCAGCGCGGGAGTGGTTCGCGCACGCGGGTTTCGCCGGCAACGTGTTCACCGAGAACCCCGACCTGGACACGCCCCGGGTCCATGCAGCGGTCAGGCGTGCCCTATGCCGTCTGGACGATGTGCCGATGTGCCGCAGCCACCTGGACTACGGGCTGCCCAACGTGTTCCCCGGTGGGGTGATCGACTTGCAGCACCACGGCGTCGCCCCGCTGGGCTACGACGTGTATCCCCTGTTGGAGATCGTCGCGTTCAAGGGTGGCAACAGAGGCTATGAGGTCACCGCCGAACAGCGCACGCGCTACCTCGCGGCCCTCGACGCGGCTGGCAGTCGGCTTACCGGCCGGCCGTTGGGTGGCTACCTAGGCGAGTTCCTCCTGGTGAAGTGCTTCTTCTTTCTGGCGCTGATGCGACCGAGCGACCCGGGGCGGCGCGACAAGTACCTCAAGTGGCGATACCGGCGGACTCTGTTCGAGAGAGGACTGGACCAGTATGAGTCGTCCGGCGCGATCCATACCGATACCTTCCCTACCCTCGCCGCATTCAGTGACCGATTTACCCAGTCCACAGCGGGCCATCCGTGACCGCGATTACCTCCTGGACCGTCACGGGGTCATCTTCAAGGTCATCGGTGACGTCCACCCGGATAGCCACTACCTCGGCTACGTGAAGTACCACCCCGACCCCCGAGGCGACCGGCAACTGTTCGGCCAGACCTACCGGCAGAACACCATTGTGTCCAAGTCTTTCGGAATCCTGGCCGACCGGCCTGAGTGCTACCTCTACTCGCCCGTACTTGGCTGCGTGATTACCGGACCGCCCCGCCAGGACATCGCCACTCATTACTCCTGCCGACAGGCATTGGCCGCTATTCACGACGACCCGGGCCGGGTCCACGCCGCTCGCGCGGGCGGGGACCTGCTGGCCATCCTCGCTCGCATCATCTCGATGCCGGCGCCGCCGACCTGTTCGGCGTCACCGGCTCGTTCCTGGTCGGCTGCTTCAACGCACGTTCCGACATCGACCTGGTCTGCTACGGTCAAGCCGGGTATGCGGCCGCCCGTGAGCTGTTCGCCGATAAGGACGTGATCAGACCGTACGCAGGAAATGACCTGATGCAGTTGTACCTGCGGCGAGCCAAGTACATGGCCGGTAGTAGCTTCGATGCGCTCATCCGGCTGGAGCAGCGCAAACTCCAGGGCCTGACCGCCCGGGTAGGGGCGCACATCAACTGCGAACCGCTGCGCTCCGACACCGACCGCGCCTTCGCCCGCATGTACGCCAAAGAGATCGGCGAGATGACGCTCCTGGCCACCATCACCGACCACGAGCAAGGCTTGGTCACGCCAGCGCTGTACCGGATCGACGTCCAGATCATCCTGTCCTCGACCGTCGATGAGCCCGACGCCTTCGCCCGCAGGATCACCTACCTGCGCTCCTACCTCGGCGCGTACACCGGAGCATTCCGAACTGGAGACACCGTCTACCTGTCCGGAAAACTCGTCCACCTCCAGGACGGTGATCACGACGGATTCGGCATCGAATTAACCCCGTGGAGCGTGAGCAAGTCCTACCTGGCCAACCTGACCGGGTAAATCAGCCCCGAGCGCTTACTTCTCCACATTCCGTAGACCATGACCGCCGACCCCGAAGCGGTTACGCAAGCTGTCCAACTCCCACACCCGGCGCGGGGCGCGCCGATCCAAGGTTGTGAAAAGCTCACGTGCGATCGGGTCTGGCCGGATCAACTGCCGCTCGCTTGCGGGCTGCGGTCCGCATCATTCTCAGCGTCAGATACCAGCGGGCGAAGCTGAGCACACCAGGACCGCCGTGCAGTTCGGCGTAGTCGTGTCCCCGCTGGGTGGCTGCCAGCGAAAAGTCGATGTAGCCGAAGGTCTTCGCCACGGCGGCAGCGATCATCCAGGCGTCCACCAGCGTCGCCAGGGCGGTCTGCCGGTCAGTCGGCTTCCGGGCGTGAACGTGGGACTGGAGTTTGAGCAGCACGGACTGGAGGTTCTGGGCTGCGCTGTGGTAGCCCGCCTGGTCGCGGTGTGCAGAGGCGTCGTTCGTCTCGCTCACCAGCACCTTCAAGGGGCGCGGCGATGCGGTAGGTCTCTCGTCAAGGGCGTAGTCGTTGAGCGCCAGCCGGATGTCGTCGAGTGACGCCACAGCGCCTACACGTCCACCGGTCCGCCGGCTGCGCGTACGGCTGCCCGGTCACCACCTCAAGGCTCAACCCGCGACGACGTTCGGTCAGCATCGGATCAGCACCGTCCCCGGCAGCGAACCCGCCGTGTCGGAGTCAGGGGGCCTGAGTACTACCGATTGACCGCATACCCTCATCAACCATCGCGCACCCTCCCTCACCAGACCCCCCGCCGATGCCCTGGGGAGCTACCCCGGGGCGAACACCCCGGTCAAGAGGTGACGCAAGGCTACTCGGCCCTACCGAGGTGGTGGTCGCGGCGGCTGTGGTGCGTGGTACGTGGGTGCTCGCTCAGCAGCGGGCCTACCCGCCGGAAGCCGCGGGCCGCTGGGAGCTGCCGGGCGGGCGGGTCGAGCCGGGGGAGAGCGCCCGAGACGCGCTGATCCGGGAGTGTCGCGAGGAGCTGGCCGTCGAGGTCGTGCCGGGTGAACGGATCGGGCCGGACGTGCCGCTGCCCGGCGGTTACGTACTGCGGGTGCACCTCGCGCGGCTGGCCGACCCGACCGCCCGGCCGGTCCCGGTGGAGCATGCCGCGCTGCGGTGGGTGGACGTCACCGAGCTGGCGGGGCTGGACTGGCTGGACGCTGACCGTGTTGTCCTGCCCGAGCTAGGACGGGCGCTTCGCGCCTTGTGAGTGGGGTTGTGAGCGAGGACTCGCATCCTCACTCACAGCCGGTTGGGTCCAGCCCGGTAACCTGGGCATTCCCGGCACCCAATCGAGGAGTTCCCGCGTGCCCACCGCAGCCCCCGCCCGCGTGCGCACCGACCTGCGCAATGTCGCCATCATCGCGCATGTCGATCATGGCAAGACCACGCTCGTCGACGCCATGCTGCGCCAGTCCGGTGCCGTCACCGGGCGTAGCACCGTGGACCGCGTCATGGACTCGGGTGATCTGGAGCGGGAGAAGGGCATCACGATCCTGGCCAAGAACACTGCGGTCACCTGGCCCACACCGGAGGGCCCCGTCACCATCAACGTGGTCGACACACCTGGGCACGCCGATTTCGGCGGGGAGGTGGAGCGCGGGCTGTCCATGGTGGACGGTGTGCTGCTGCTGGTCGACGCCAGCGAAGGCCCCTTGCCGCAGACCCGCTTCGTGCTCCGCAAGGCGCTGGCGGCCCACCTGCCGGTCGTGCTGGTGGTGAACAAGGTGGACCGGCTGGATGCCCGGATCGAGGTGGTGGTCTCCGAGACCCACGACCTGCTGCTGGACCTCGCCGCGGATCTGGAGGCGGACGCCGCCGAGGCGGTGCTGGACCTGCCGGTGATCTACGCCAGCGCGCGCGCCGGCCGCGCCAGCCTGACCCGCCCGCGCGACGGCGGGATGCCCGACGCCGAGAACCTCAACCCCCTGTTCGACGTCATCCTCACGCACGTGCCGCCGCCCGCGGGTGATGCGCAGGCGCCGTTGCAGGCGCACGTCACCAACCTCGACGCGTCGACCTTCCTGGGCCGGATCGCGCTGTGCCGGGTCCGTGCCGGGCGGTTGCACAAGGGCCAGACCGTGGCCTGGTGCCGGGAAGACGGGACGATCCGGCCGGTCAAGATCACCGAACTGCTGCGCACCGAGGGCCTCGACCGGGTCCCGGCGGCCAGCGCGGAGGCTGGTGACCTGATCGCCATCGCGGGAATCGCGGAGATCACCATCGGCGACACCCTGGCCGACCTGGAGGATCCGCGCCCGCTGCCCCGGATCACGGTGGACGAGCCGGTGATCGCGATGACGATCGGCATCAACACCAGCCCGCTGGCGGGTCGAGGTGGCGGCCGCAAGCTCACCGCCCGCCTGCTGCGCAACCGGCTGGACGCCGAGCTCGTCGGCAATGTGAGCATCCGGGTCTCGCCCACCGAATCGCCGGACACCTGGGAAGTACAGGGTCGTGGTGAGCTGGCCCTGGCCGTCTTGGTGGAGACCATGCGGCGCGAGGGCTTCGAGCTCACCGTCGGCAAACCCCAGGTCGTCACCCGCACCGTGGACGGCACGGTGCACGAGCCGTTCGAGCGCCTCACCATCGACGTGCCCGAGGAGCACGTCGGCGCCGTCACCCAGCTGCTGGCCGCCCGCAAGGGCCGGACCGAGCAGCTGGGCGCCACCTCCAGCGACGGCTGGGTGCGCCTGGAGTTCACGGTGCCCTCCCGTGGGTTGATTGGCTTTCGCACTGAGTTCCTCACCATCACCCGAGGTACCGGTATCGCGCACCACGTCTTCGACAGCTACCGCCCGTGGGTCGGCGAGCTGCGCACCCGGCGTTCCGGGTCGCTGGTCGCCGACCCGTCCGGCGTGGTCACCGGGTACGCGTTGGCGCAGCTGGCTGACCGGGGCGCCTTCTTCGTGGAGCCCGGCGCGGCGGTCTACGCCGGGATGGTGGTCGGCGAGAACCCCCGCGCCGAGGACCTGGACATCAACGCGTGCCGGGAGCGCAAGCTCACCAACGTGCGCTCCTCTACTGGTGAGGAACTCGAGCGGCTGGCTCGGCCGAGGACGCTCGGGTTGGAGGAGGCGCTGGAGTTCTGCGCCTCCGACGAGTGCGTCGAGGTGGCACCGGAGGTGGTGCGGGTGCGCAAGGTTGTCCTGGACGCCACCCAGCGCGGCCGGCAGCGGGCCCGGGATCGGGTGGCGCGGGCCTAGCCGCCCAGCCTGGCGACCACGACCCCGCGCACACCCCGGGAGATCGCTGTGCGGCAGCATGTCGCCTTGTGAGAACGCCCGGCGGCGCGTGTGGGGTGGTGACGGCCTTGGTCGCCGGGGCCGTGCTCGTCGCGTGCGCCCCGCAGCCGTCCACCCCGTCACCCCGTCACCCCGCCACGATCTCCTCAGCGGCCGCACCCCGCACGCGGGAGGTGGTCTTCGGGGTGGACCGGCTGATCGGCGGTTTCAACCCGCACACCATGGCCGACCTGACGCCAGTCTCGGAGGCCGTCGCCGGCCTGCTGCTGCCCTCGCCGTTCCACCAGACACCGACTGGGCAATGGATGCTCGACCCCACGCTGCTGACCTCCGCGGAAGTCACGACTGCCGAGCCGTTCACCGTCACCTACCGGATCCGGCGCGACGCGCAGTGGTCGGATATCACTCCCATCGCCGCCGAGGACTTCGGTTACCTCGCCAATCAGATGCGCACCCAGCCCGGCGTGGTGGACTCGGCCGGATACCAGCTGATCGACCAGGTGGTCTCCCGGGACGGCGGAAAGACCGCCGAGGTGGTCTTTCTGCGGCCCTACGCCGGCTGGCGCACCCTGTTCCAGCACCTGCTACCGGAACATCTGCTCAAGGATGCGCCGGGCGGGTGGAGCACCGCGCTCGACGCCGGCCTTCCGGTGTCCGGCGGCCCGTTCCTGATGACCTCGTTTGATCGATCCCGTGGCGAGCTGGTGCTGGAACGCAACGACCGGTACTGGGACACCCCGGCGCGGCTGGACCGGATCCGGTTGCGCCAGGGCAGCGAAGCGACTCTGGTTGAGGCGCTGCGCACCGGTGGCGCGCAGGGTGCCCTGGTCAGCCGTCCCAACGCCATCACCGAGTCGCTGCTGCGTGCGGCTGACCTGGGCGTGACCCCGACGGTCGTGCCGCAGCCGGTGCTCGTGTCCGTGCTGCTGCGCCCGGCCAGCCAGGTGTTGAGTGATCAGCGGGTGCGCACCGCGGTGGCCGCGCTGCTGGACCGCCCCTCGCTGATCGCCACCGGAGTCGCCAGCGGGCCCGCCGCGGCGCTGCGGGCCGACTCCGAGGTGCTTGCTCCGTCCGCGTCAGGCTACCGCGCCACCGCGCCGGCCACCGGCGTCCCGGTGGCCCCAGATCCGGACGCGGCGCGTCGGTTGCTCACCGACGCTGGGTACGTTCGCGGGCCAGCGGGGTGGGAGCGTGCGGGTCAGCCACTGCGGCTAGTGGTCGCGGCGGCGGCGAACCGCGAGCCCTACGGGACGCTCGCCGCCCGGGTGGTTGATCAGCTTCGGGCTGCCGGGATCCATGCTGAGCTGCGTGAGGTCGACCCTGATGCGCTCTACGGCAGCATGCTTGGCCCGAGCGCTGAGGCGGTGTCGTCTCCTGGCGGGAGTGCCGAGGCGGCCACTCCCTCGGCGGCCTATTCCGCGCTGGCCCATCCAGCGTTGGCCACGCCGCGGGGGGACACGGCAGGCGTCGACATCGTCGTCCTGCCCCAGCCCGCGGCCGGCCACCCCGCCACTCAGGTGGCGTCCTGGTCCGGCTGCCCGCTGGTGGTGCCGGCTAAGCTGGCCCCGGCTCCGCCCAACCCGGCGGGCTTCTGTGACCTGGACCTGCAGCCGATGATCGAGCGGGCGCTGACCCAGGACGACCCGGCGGGCCCGGTCCCCGTTACCGCCGAGGCGGCGTTGTGGGCGCGGGCCGTGACGATCCCGCTCTACCAGCCGGCTTCGCTGCTCATCACCACCAGTCAGCTGCTCGACGTGGTCCCTGGTACGCCGTGGGAAGGCCCGTTCGACAGCGCTGCCCGCTGGCGGTTTCGCCAGTGACACCAGGTGACACCAGGAGGGTGCCAGTGAGGGGAACGTCGAGGCTCAGCATTCGGCTCGTGACCGGATTTCTGGCGCAGCTTGCCTGCCTCAGCCTCGCGGTCACCGGTTGTGTGGCGGCCAGGGGAACTGAGCACCCCGGCGGCGGGCCAGCGAACACCCTGGCCCGTGGTGACAAGGGGGACGGGTCCTATCGCGCCCCGAAGGTGCCACCCGGGCCCGCGGTCGTCGTCGCGCACGAGGCGCCTTTCTCGGCGTACAACAACAAGACGGTGCGGGCGAACGACAACCCGGACAACGCCTTGGTGCTCAACCAGGTGCTCGTCGACCCGTTCATTGTCGACGGAGAAGGTAGGTTCCTGCTCAACTCTGACGTGCTGGTGTCCGCCGAGCTGACGTCGAAGGACCCTCAGGTCGTCACGTACAAGATTAAGCCGAGCGTCAGATGGTCGGATGGGCAGCCCTGGAACTGCCACGACTTCTACCTGGCCTGGCTCGCGGGCAGCGGCGCGACGCCCTATTTCACACCGGCGACCACGCGCGGGCTGGACCGCGTTACCGCTGAGTGTCGCGACCAGGACACATTCGTCGAGACCTACCGGTCGCCCTACGCGGACTGGCGCCGGAACTATATTAATCACGCCATTCTTCCCGCGCATATCCTTGAGCGGGAGACCGGGATCGCTGACATCACCGCGTTGACCCCGGCGTCCGCACCAGCCGGCCTGAAGAAGGCCGGTGATTTCTGGAACAGCGCCTGGATTGGTGTCAACGCCACGACGATGCCAGCGTCGGGCCCGTATCAATTCGACAGCGCGACGTCGAGCACTCGGGCCGTGCTGGTCCGAAACAAGGCCTGGGTGGGTAACCCCGGTGGTCCGGCGATGATCGCGCTCACGTCCGTCGCGGACGGCGCCGCCGCGGTACTGGGTCTGGCGAACCGGCAGTTCAGTGTCGTGCAACCGCCGGCTGATCCGCTGCTGGCCGATCAGTTGCGGGCGTTGTCGGGACGGGGCGTGATATTTGCCGAGCGAGGCGGCCCCACCGTCGAGCACCTGGATCTCAATCTGGCCAGCCCGCTGTTCCGGGATCCGGTTGCCCGGACCGCCTTCGCTCAATGCGTTGATCGAAACAAATTGGTCGACGAACTGGTCCGCGGCGTACGCCCGGACGCTCAGCCGCTCGGCAGCCTCGCGTTTCTCCCGGGCGAAGCGGCCTACGCTGATCTCTACTCCGCCACCATGGTCGCCGATGCGCAAAAGGCGCAGGTGACTCTGGAGCGAGCCGGTTGGGTGCTGGGTCCCGACGGCGTCTACTCCCGTGCTGGCCAGCGATTGTCCTTCGCTATCAGCCACGATGGCTCGCCGGCTCACTCTCGGGAGGTGACACTGATCCGGACGCAATGCCGGCAGGCCGGAATGGAGATCGCTGATGGTGCCACCCCGGGCGGCGTGGGTGGCGCGGTGGTTCGTGGCCGGTCCGATGTCGCCCTGACGACGAGCTCGACTACGCCCCGAGTGTGGTCCTTGGCTGACCGCTACGCGACCAACGGCGCGCTCAACCACCAGCATTACAGCAAGCTTGAGGTCGACGCCGCGCTGGGTGTCGCGGAGACGGAGTACTCCGAGTCCACCCAGACAGATGCCCTGGCGAAAGTCGATCGGCTCCTCGCCGGTGATCTGGTGTCACTTCCGCTGTTTCAGATCCCCATCATGTGGGCCTACACCAGCACTATCGACAGCGTCTACCGTGACGCGTCGGATGGTGTCACGTGGAACGCCAACGAATGGACTGTGAGCTGACCCGTCATCGGGTCGTGAACTCGGAGCTGCGCTGTGAGCGATGGCCTGACTGTGCGTCCTGCCCGTCCCGATGAGCTCGAGGAGGTTGGTCGGCTCAGCCTGGAGGCGTATCTCGCCGACGGCGTGGTGGACCCCGCCGGTTCCTACGCGAGGGAGTTAACCGACGCGCCGCGGCGGGCAGCCGAGGCTGAACTGCTGGTCGCGGTGGACGCTGCGGGCATGGTAGTGGGGACGGTCACGGTGTGCGCGCCGGGCAGTCCGCTGAGGCGGTTGTCCCGTCCGGGCGAGCTGGAGTTCCAGATGCTCGCGGTGGCACCCGCCGCCCGCCGCCGCGGGGTCGGTGAGGCGCTGGTGCGAACCGTGCTGGCGCGGGCGAGGCGGATCGCTGTGCACCGGGTCGTGCTGCGCAGCGCCGCGGAGATGCACGTCGCGCACCGGCTCTATGCCCGGTTGGGGTTCATCCGGCTGCCCGAGCGCGACATGTGCCCGCTGCCCGGGGTTCGGCTACTGGTTTTCGGCGCGACCACGGCGCCAGAACCGTAAGGTGTCCAGTCGCGGTAGGTGTCAGTCGCGCAATACCACCGCGACGATCCCCGCCAGGTGCTCCAGGCGGGCGACCTCGGCGGCGCGGAACATCGGCCCGCCCGGCCGGCCGACCAGCAGGGCCCGCTCCGCCCCGCCCAGCGGGGTCGCGGCCAGCTCGGTGCCCAGTTCCCGCCAGGGCGGCGGCACCCAGGCGTCCTCACCGTCCAGGATCGTCGCGCGGCGCAGTGGCCACCATGGCAGGTCCGCGGCGATGGTCTTCGGCGCGGCGAAGGAGGCGGCGACCCGGTGCGGTTGTCCCCCCGCGGCGCTGAGCACGAGGGCCCACCCCGAGCGGATGATCTTAGGTACCCCATCGGTGAAGGTCTGCAGGCCGTGGGCGGGGTCGGCAGCGATCTCCTCGAGCAATTCCATCTCGCGGTGAGTGTCCAGGACACCGGCCCACGGACGGACGGCGTCGACCTCGACGCCCTCGACCGACTCTGCCGCTGTGATCAACACATCGGGCGGCCGGCCGGAGGGGAGCTCCACGACGAGGTCATCAATGGCGATGCCGGATCTTCGCTCGACGACGTCCAGGCTCAGGATGTCCACGCCCACTTTGCCCAGCGCGGTGGCCACCGCGCCGAGTGCCCCGGGGCGGTCCGGGAGCTGAACCCGGATCAGAAAGGACATCCGCCATCCCTGTTCATGCGGGCCGCTCCATTCAGGGTCTGTCCAGCACGTCACGGATACTCCGTCCGCCCGCTCACCGGGGCGTCGATTGTGACAGAGCGAGCCGGACGTTGCGCCCCCAGCCTGCGGACGGGTCACCGGCCCGGGAAAAGCCCCCACCCAAGGCGCGACGTTAGACTCACCGGGTCGCCCATCCCCGTAGCGCGTCAGGAGTCTCCTGTGCCCACCGTCTCCCGTGACGAGGTCGCGCATCTCGCCCGGCTCGCCCGGCTGGCCGTCACCGACGAGGAGTTGGATCTGTTCGCCGGCCAGCTCGAGGTGATCCTGACCTCGGTCGCCCGGGTCAGTGAGGTGGCGGCCGTGGACATCCCACCCACCTCGCACGCCGTCGGGCTGACCGATGTGTTCCGTGCGGACGTGCCGCGCCCTGGGTTGACTCAAGCCCAAGCGCTCTCGGGCGCCTATGCGACGGAGGACGGCCGGTTCCGGGTGCCGCGCATCCTGGACGAGTCGTGACGACCGAGCTGACCCAGTTGTCCGCCGCGGACCTGGCCGGGCGGATCCACGCGCGGGACACCAGCGCGGTGGAGGTGACCCAGGCGCATCTGGACCGGATCGCCGCCGTGGACGGTGCGGTGCATGCTTTCCTGCACCTGGACGCGCGGGCCGCGCTATCCGCCGCCGCCGCGGTGGACGACGGGCTGCGGCGGGGGAGCCCGCCAGCCTCGCCACTGGCGGGTGTGCCGCTGGCGCTCAAGGACGTGTTCACCACCGTCGACATGCCCACCACCTGCGGCTCACGGATGCTCCATGGCTGGCGACCGCCGTATGACGCCACGGTCACCCGCAGGCTACGCGAAGCGGGAGTGGTGATTCTGGGCAAGACCAACATGGACGAGTTCGCCATGGGTTCCTCGACGGAGAACTCCGCCTACGGGCCCACCCGCAACCCGTGGGATCTCGACCGGGTGCCCGGCGGATCCGGCGGTGGTTCGGCGGCCGCGGTGGCCGCGTTCGAGGTGCCGCTGGCGATCGGGACCGACACCGGCGGCTCGATCCGCCAGCCCAGCGCGGTGACCGGCACCGTCGGGGTCAAGCCCACCTACGGCGGCGTCTCCCGGTATGGCCTGGTGGCCTTCTCGTCCAGCCTGGACCAGGGTGGCCCGGTGGCCCGCACGGTGCTCGACGCCGCGCTGCTGCACGAGGTGATCGGCGGGTATGACCCGTTGGACTCCACCTCGATCGACGCACCGGTGCCGCCGGTGGCGCGGGCGGCCCGCGCGGGTGCCACCGGCGACCTGACCGGCGTCCGGATCGGGGTGGTCAGCGAGTTCCGAGGGGAGGGTTACCAGCCTGGGGTGCTGCGCGCGTTCGAGGTCGCGGTGAGCCGGTTGCGTGAGCTGGGTGCTCAGGTCGTCGAGGTGTCCTGCCCGTCTTTCGATCATGCACTGCCGGCCTATTACCTGATCGCGCCCAGTGAGTGCTCCTCGAACCTGGCCCGTTTCGATGGCATGCGCTATGGGCTGCGGATCGGTGACGATGGCGCTCGGGGCGCCGAGGAGGTCATGGCGTTGACTCGTGCGGCCGGTTTCGGCCCCGAGGTCAAGCGCCGCGTCATGCTCGGCACCTACGCGCTGTCCGCCGGGTACTACGACGCCTACTACGGGCAGGCGCAGAAGGTCCGCACCCTGATCATCCGGGACTTCGCCGCCGCCTTCGAACGGGTGGACGTGCTGGTTTCCCCGACCACCCCGACCACCGCGTTCCGCTTCGGCGAGCGGGTGGGCGACCCGTTGGCGATGTACCTGTCGGACCTGTGCACGATCCCGTCGAACCTGGCGGGCAACACCGCGCTGTCCGTCCCGGCCGGGCTAGCCGATGACGACGGCTTGCCGGTGGGCTTGCAGGTGATGGCGCCCGCGCTGGCTGATGACCGGGCCTACCGGGTGGCGGCGGCCTACGAGGCGGCCCGTGACGCCGCCGACGGTGCCCCGCTGGCGTCCCGGGTGCCTGCACTGGAGGTGGTGGGGCGGTGACCGCGGTGCTGATGGACTACGACGAGGTGCTGGCGCGCTTCGACCCGGTGCTCGGCCTTGAGGTGCACGTCGAGCTGTCCACCGCGACGAAGATGTTCTGCGGCTGCGCCAACGTGTTCGGGGCGCTACCCAACACCCAAGTCTGTCCGACTTGCCTGGGGTTGCCGGGGGCGCTTCCGGTGCTCAACGGCGTCGCCGTGGAGTCGGCGATGCGGATTGGGCTGGCGTTGCACTGCTCGATCGTCCCGTGGTGCCGGTTCGCCCGGAAGAACTACTTCTACCCGGACATGCCCAAGAACTTCCAGACCTCCCAGTACGACGAGCCGATCGCGGTGAACGGGTCCCTGGAGGTGCTGTTGTCCGACGGCTCAACGTTCCCCGTCGCGATCGAGCGCGCGCACATGGAGGAGGACACCGGCAAGTCGCTGCACGTCGGCGGGGCGACCGGTCGTATCCACGGCGCGAGCCACTCGCTGCTAGACTACAACCGTGCCGGCGTCCCGCTGATTGAGATCGTCACCAAGCCGATCGTCGGCGCGGGGGCTCGCGCGCCTGAGATCGCGCGAGCGTACGTCACCGCGCTTCGGGACCTGCTGCGGGCGCTGGGAGTGTCTGACGTGCGGATGGACCAGGGGTCGCTGCGCTGTGACGCCAACGTCTCGCTGATGCCGCGCGGCTCGTCGACCTTCGGCACCCGCACGGAGACCAAGAACGTCAACTCGTTGCGGTCGGTGGAGCGCGCGGTGCGCCACGAGATGGGCCGGCAAGCCGCGGTGCTGGCCTCCGGTGGCGAGATCGAGCCGGAGACCCGGCACTTCGACGAGGCCACCGGCACCACCTCGCCCGGGCGGCGCAAGGAGACCTCGGAGGACTATCGGTATTTCCCGGAGCCCGATCTGGTGCCGATCGCCCCCAGCGACGAGTGGGTGACGCGGCTGCGCGCCACTCTTCCCGAGTTGCCCTGGCAGCGCCGAGCTCGGGTGCGGGCCGAGTGGGGCCTGTCCGAGCC
>JBOHFY010000460.1:0-7799 GCA_050699895.1 Pseudonocardiaceae bacterium | reverse complement strand
ACGGTGACCAACCGCAACAACCCAGCAATGACCTCCTCACGACCCCGACCAGTAGCCGCACTCGCCTCAGCGAGCGCGGCATCGGCCTGACAGGTCAGCGCCCCCCGCACCCCTCCGATCTGGTCATAGCGTCGCGGGGACAGCTGACCACCGCGGGTGACTCCCTCGGCCAGCTGGGCCAAGGTGAACGCCAGCAGCGGCAGCGCTTCCCCACTGTCGGTGTCGGCCACCATCCGGGTCACCAGCTCGTCATCCACCCCGAGGCCCGCGAGCCGGGCCGGGCTTTCGATCACCGCGCGCAGCGCGTCACGGCGCAGTGGCCGCAGCGGGTACAGCCGAGTCGGTACCACCGCCAGGTCGGCATCACTCAACAGCTGGTCCAAAAACTCCGGCCGCAACGTGGCCACCACCTGCACCGGGCCACCCAATGCCGGGCCAAGCAGCCGCGAAAACCGGGCCCGCGCGGCAGCGGTGACCTGAGTGAGGACCTCTTCGAACTGATCCACCACCACCAGCAACCGCCGCGCCCGCGCGGCCACCAACAGCTCATCGGCCAACGCCGTCAGGCCACCGTCCTCCACCCGGTGGCCCACCTCCGCCACGGTCCACCCCAGCCCCAGCCGTCCCCCCGCGGCGGCGAGTTCCCGGACTAACCCGGCTACCGGGTCAGCGCCGGGCAGCATCGGCGGCAACGTCCACCAGCCCGGTTCCCCGGCCATGACATGCAGCAGCCCGGCCCGCACCAGCGAGGACTTGCCACACCCCGAGGGGCCCACCACCAGCAGCACTGTCCTCTCGGCGCGCTCGACCGGAGAACGCAACAGCCCAGCCAACCGCTCCACCTCACCGTCGCGCCCGAAGAACACCCGATGATCCTCGACGTCCAACGGGCGTAACCCCGGAAACGGCGACCGGTCATCCGGCCACCCCCAACCCCCGCGAGCATCGACTCGACGAAGCGCCTCGGCCAGCGCGACAGGAACACCCACCGGATTCCCCGCCAGCTCAATGTGCTGGACATCGCTCAGCAGCGGATGCACCACGCCCGGCTCAGCCACGATCGGCACAAGCCGGCTTCCCCACAACAGCGCACTGCTGACCTCAGCCGTACACCACGTCGATGCCACCGACGCGGAGGTCACCACGCACACCACCGCATCAGCCCAGCGCAGCCGCTCGTAGAGCCGCGAGCGCCACTGCTCCCCACCAACGATCCCCACTCGCGGATCCCCAGCTAGGAACACCTCATGGTGATCATCGTCCAGCCACCGACGCACCGCACCAGCCAGAACAATGTCCTCACTGGCGTAGCTGACGAAAACCCTGGCCATCACCCCTCCCCCCGACCAGCGCACCCCAGCACCAAGGCACACCTCACGGGGCAAGTTGACCACAATCGACACGACCCGCTACCACAGCATCAAGTGGCCCGCCAAGCCATCGACGAGATGAGCACCCTCCAGTCCGTCGCCGCGCGACAGGAACGGCTGATCCACTGGCCACCGCGCTGGAAGCCCGACACGGCACCGACAGCCAGGAGCTAGCCCGAGTACTCGGTCAGACCTTCCCATGCCCTGCGCGGCTATGTCGCTTGTACCGGGTCACCTCGCACGCCGACGGGTTGACCTGGACTCCAAGCGTGCTAAGCCTGCATTCAGCCGGTAGTGTGCCTGTGCCTGATCGACTACCGGGGGGGTCAACCGCCATAGGACTACAGCAGCAGAGCCCTGGTTTCCCACACAACCACACGGTCGAGACGCCTAGTTCGATACTCTTCGTGCCCGCTTGCCCTCTTCGTCGGGACGCCGACACGTCGGCTGGTTTCGGATTAGAGGTCCGGCGGTTGGCCAGTGGTGAGTACGGCTGTCTGGCGTTCACCAGCCTCGCGCTGCTTGTCGAGGTACTGGGTGAGTTCCAACCGTGGGTGGGGCTGCCGGAGGGCGTTGTGGAGCAGGAGTTAGTCCGCACCGGAGTGACCGCGCTCTTCATTGACTCCGGCCTGCCGCCCGAAGCGTGGCGTTGGCAACAAGATTCGATCGAGGAGCAGTTGGCATGAGCGCTGACTATGGCTACCGGGCTGTGCTCGACGAACTCGCCGCTGCCGCATCCGCATTCAGTAGCGAGGGAAACTCCTTGAAAGAGGTCGCGGCCGGGATGGCTGGCAGCGCACCAGACACCGGCGATGCCGCGCTGAATGCCGAGTTGGGTGCGGTCTTGCAGTCGATCCAGATCCTGGCCACGTCGCTGGCGCAGCGGGTGGCCGACCATGGGAGCAAGCTCTGCGCCGCGCGGGAGACCTACACCCGGACCGATCAGGCCAGCAAACATTTGTTCGACGAGTTGACCCGGTAGCCGCACGATGGGTGAAGCGAACTTCGGAGACATCGCCGGATTGCACGAATTGGCTACATCCGCAGCCAAGAATGGTCCGGATTTCGACACCGCCGGGAGGGTGCTTGACAGGAGGGTCAACGACTTGGTCGGCGAGGCGTGGACGGGCCAGGCGGCGCAGGCGTTCAGCGACGCGTGGCGAAAGGACTCCACCGGCGCCCGGGCCATCAACGACTGCCTGAACCACGTGAGTGGCACGGTGAACCGGCTCGCGACCGCGCTGGGCAACGCGAAGAAGGAGTACGACAACGCCGTCGCGACCGCCCGTGAGCACAACGTTCCCCTCGCCGCTCCCGGTCAGACCATCACCGTGCCGGACGACCTGCGGGCGCAGTCCGAGCAGCTCAGCGCCGAAGCTAACACCGCGGCGCAGATGGCGGACATCGCCCGCAAGCAGGCCATCGCCGAACTCGAACCGCTCTTCGCCGCCCTGGACCCGAATAACGCCACCATAGGCCCCGCGGTCGTGACACCGCGGGAAGCGGCTGAGGCCAGGCAGCTCGGCCTCAGCGACTGGGTCAAGCTCAGCGCCGCCGCGGCCGACCTCTACGCGGTGCCCGGAGCGGCCATCAAACTCCAGGGTGCGCGCGTGGCGGCCCTGGGCAAGGCGTACTACCAAGCCAGGACAGCGTACTCCCTGGCCGGTGGCAAGAGAGCCGATCACTCGGTCTACGCCGAGCTCAAGGCGGCCAAGAAGGACGCGCTGGCCAGGCTCAAGGCAGCTCGCGGCAAGCTGGCCGATGTCGAGGCGTTGGCGAACAAGTTCCCCGGCTCACGGCTGGCATCCACCGACCTCGAGCGGGGCCTCGAGGCCGCCGGCAAGGACATCTCCAAGCTGAGGATCCTCAGGGCGGCGCCGCTGGTGGACCTCGCCGCTACCGCCTACAGCGTCTACGACGACGTGCACAACAGAGGGTGGTCGGTACCCGACGCGGTCGTCGCGGACAGCGCCGCCACCCTCGCTGGTGTCGGCGCCGCCGCGGGCATCATCGCTCTGGCACCAGAGGAAGCGTCAGTCGTCGTGGTCGCCGGGGTTGGGATGGGCGTGGGTTACGAGGCCACTGAGGCGGTCACCGCCCTGACTCACGAGGCGCACTGGGAGGACAACATCCATAAGTACGGTGTGGTCGAGGGTGTCGGACACAGCTTTGCTGACGCCGGCAGAGCCTTTGTCAAGTCTAACGTGGAGCTGGCAGAGAAGATCGGTGACACGGCGAAACACGTCTGGCATGGAATCTTTGGCTAGCGGAGAGCCGGCGGATCACGTGACGCGGCCGGTCGAGTCGGTCCACCTCCTCGGCACGACTTGGTACACGCGTGGCGCCTCCTACTGGGCTCGCCGTGCCGCCCTCTCTCTGCTCTACTTGGTACTGGCCGTCGGGTGCGGTGCGATGACAACGCTCATCGTGGGCTTGGCCTGGAAGGACCCGGCCTCGCCCGTGGCGTTCAAGGTCACATTCACCGTGATCGTAGCGGCCTGTGTCGCGGGCTCCGGTGTGATGACGGCCCGGGCGTACAGTAGGGCCGAAGCCGGAAAGGCGGGCCTTACCAGACGCTCCAACAAAACACTGCTCGGTGTCGTGACAGGGTTGGTGGGCCTGGCACGATTGACAATCCTCGGCTTGTTGGTGCTAGCCGGATCATTCTTCATCGGAACTGGTAGTATGTCAGTCACGTTCGCCTACAGCCTGAAACGCGAATTCTTTGGTGAGCACCAGGCCCACGTGCGCGAGCAGCGAAGCCATCACAGGCGTAACAAGCAAGCGCGGAGCCCCTGACGGAGAGGGGCCCTTCGTGCGCACGTATTCGTCGGCTGGGATGAGGTGCCGGTCGCAGACCTCCATGTCGTCTCCGCGGCTGGCCGCCGAGATCGACAAGTCGATATTGCTCGCGCGCTCGGAGCAGGCCACCAGCTCATCGAGTGGTCGCGGCGTGAGGTCGGCACCTCAATCATTGCCGAAGTCGTTGAGCGCCAGGCTGATACCGCGGCTCAGGGTACGACCGACGCTGGTTACCGGGCGCGATGAGGGGGTGGTGGGTTGACAGAGCCGGCCCCCTAAGCTTGGGGCGAAGGTGACGACGTGGTAGCCGGCGCTGCCTCGGTGCGCTGGGGTGCTACCAGACTTGCTTGCTCATACCGACGAACGGAGTACCCGGCATGACCGAGGTCTTGCCCGTGGTGGGTACGGCCGTGGGCATCGCGCACTATGCCTGGCTGCTTGTCGTGTTGCCGGCCTTCGGCGCGCTGGTGCTGCTGGTCGGTGGCCGCCGCACCAACGCCTGGGGGCACCTGCTGGGCTGCGCGACGGTGCTCGCGGCTTTCGGCTACGGCGTGGCGCTCTGCTCCGAGTGGCTGGGCTTCGACGCCTCGGAACGGACCCGGGAGCTGGGGGTGGGCACCTGGTTCGCGGTCAACTCGCTGCAGGTCAACTACGGTCTGCGGCTTGATCCGCTGTCGCTGACGTTCGTGCTCCTCATCACCGGAGTCGGCGGGCTGATCCACCTCTACGCGATCGGCTACATGGCACACGATGCTGGGCGGCGGAGGTTCTTCGGGTACTTCACCCTGTTCGTCGCGGCGATGCTCGTGCTGGTGTTAAGCAACAACTTCGTCACGCTCTACCTCGGGTGGGAAGGCGTGGGCCTGGCCTCTTACCTGCTGATCGGCTGGTACCAGGACCGACCGAGCGCGGCGACGGCGGCGAAGAAGGCCTTCCTGATGAACCGGGTCGGCGACGTCGGCCTGGCCCTGGCGATCTTCCTGATCTGGCGCTCCCTGGGCACAGTGCAGTTCTCCGAGGTGTTCGCCCGCGCCGGGCAGATCGGCGGTCCCACTCTGCTGGCGATTACCCTGTTGCTGCTGCTCGGGGCGTGCGGCAAGTCCGGTCAGTTCCCGCTGCAGGCCTGGTTGCCCGACGCGATGGAGGGTCCGACGCCGGTCTCGGCGCTGATCCACGCCGCGACGATGGTGACCGCCGGGGTGTACCTGATCGCCCGGTGCCACCCGCTGTATGACCTCAGCCCGACCGGCCGGCTGGCCGTCGCGGCGATCGGTGTGATCACCCTGCTGATCGGGTCGATCATCGGTTGCGCCTACGACGACATCAAGAAGGTGCTGGCCTACTCCACGGTCAGCCAGATCGGGTACATGATCCTCGCGGTCGGGTTGGGCCCGGCCGGTTACGCGCTCGGCATCGTGCACCTGCTCACTCACGGCTTCTTCAAGGCCGGATTGTTCCTCGGCGCGGGCTCGGTCATGCACGGGATGCATGACGAGGTCGACATGCGCCGGATGGGCGGCCTGGCGAGGCACCTGCCGATCACCTTCGCGATCTTCACCTGCGGCTACCTGGCGCTGATCGGGTTCCCGTTCCTGTCCGGCTACTACTCCAAGGATGCGATCATCGAAGCGGCTTTCGGCGCGGGTGGTTCGTACGGTTGGGTTTTCGGTGGCATCGCGCTGCTGGCGGCGGGCCTCACCGCCTTCTACATGACCCGCCTGATGCTTATGACGTTCTTCGGCGAGGAGCGCTGGCGCACCCTGCTTACCCCCACGGGCAAGGAGTACCACCCGCACGAGTCCCCGCCGGTGATGTGGGTGTCGATGGTGCCGCTGGCGATCGGCTCGCTGGTCGCCGGTTACTTCCTGGCCTCGGGAGATCGGTTGGCGCGCTGGTTAGAGCCCTCGGTGGGCCCGCTGGTGGCCGGGGTCGCCCCGTTCCCGGCCGCGTTGGTCCCGCTGGTCACGGTGCTGGTCTCCGGGTTGGGTGTGCTGCTCGCCTGGCTGGTCGTCGGCCGCAACCCGGTGCCGGTGGTCAAGCCCGCGCGGGTGTCGCTGCCGGTGGCCGCGGCCCGGGCTGATCTCTACGCCAACGCGATTAACGAGACAGTCATCGCGCGACCGGGCACCTGGCTGACCCGGGCGCTGGTGTTCGTGGACAACAAGGGCGTCGACGGGGTGGTCAACGGCACCGCGGCGCTGCTGGGCGGCACGTCGGGCCGGGCGCGCCGGCTGCAGACCGGCTTCGTCCGCAGCTACGCGCTGGGCATGCTCGGCGGCTCGATCGTGGTGATCGCCTTGCTGCTGGCGGTGAGCTACACATGAGCGGTGGGGGACTGCTGCTGGCGATGCTGCTGGCGCCGTTGGTGGGTGCCGCGGTGGTTGCCCCGATGCGCTCGGCTCCCGCCGTGGCCAAGGTTACCGGGCTGGTGTTCGCGCTGGGGGAGCTGGTGCTGGCCGCACTGGTCTGGTCGGCATACCACCCGGGTGGCGGGCGACTTCAGCTGACCCTGTCCACCGAGTGGATCCCGGCATTCGGGACTCGCTTCGCGCTGGGCGTCGACGGCATCGCGCTGGTGATGATCGCGCTGGTCAGCGTGCTGGTGCCGATCGTGATGGGATCGTCGTGGGCGGAGAAACTGCCCGAGGGCCGCACCCCGGCGGGTTTCTACGCCCTGCTGCTGGCCCTGCAGTCGTTGCTCATCGGCGTCTTCACCGCCACCGACGTGTTCCTGTTCTACCTGTTTTTCGAGGTCATGCTGGTGCCGATGTACTTCCTGATCGGCCGCTTCGGCGGCCCGCGACGGCAGTACGCGGCGGTGAAGTTCTTCCTGTACTCACTGCTCGGTGGGCTGGTCATGCTGGCCAGCGTGATCGGCTTGTTCGTGGTGAGCGCGGGCCGGCTGGGCCAGGGCACCTTTGACTGGGCGGCTCTGGTGCGCATCGCCGGGAGCATCCCGCAGAGCACCCAGATCTGGCTGTTCCTCGGGTTCTTCGTCGCCTTCGCGATCAAGGCGCCGCTGGTGCCGCTGCACACCTGGCTGCCCGACGCCGGTGCGGAGGCCCCGGTAGGGGCCGGCGTGCTGCTGGTCGGCGTGATGGACAAGGTCGGCATCTACGGCTTCCTGCGGTACTGCCTGCCGCTGTTCCCGGGCGCGTCGCGCGCGCTGGCCCCGCTGGTGTTGGTGCTCGCCGTGGTCGGGGTGCTGTACGGCGCGCTGCTCGCCGTCGGCCAGTCGGACATGAAGCGGTTCGTGTCCTACACCTCGGTGGCGCACTTCGGCTTCATCGCGCTCGGGGTCTTCGCCTTCTCCACCCAGGCGCAGGCGGGCGCGGTGCTCTACATGGTCAACCACGGCATCTCCACCGGGATGCTGTTCATCGTGGTCGGCATGCTGATGGCCCGCGGTGGCTCGCGGCTGATCGGCGACTACGGTGGCGTGTCCAAGCTGGCTCCGGTGCTGGCCGGGATGATGCTGCTCGCCGGGCTGTCCTCGCTGGCCTTGCCCGGCACCAACTCCTTCGTGTCGGAGTTCATGGTCCTCGTCGGCTCTTACCCTCGGGCGTCGGTGTACACGATCCTGGCCACCACGGGGATGATCCTGGCCGCGCTGTATGTGCTGTGGTT
>JBOHFY010000459.1:0-2135 GCA_050699895.1 Pseudonocardiaceae bacterium | reverse complement strand
GCGTTGTACCTGTCTGGATGTCCCTATCGGTCTAGTCCGTATGGTCCGCTCGGCCGGGAATGAGCGCATCAGCCATAGCCGCCTGAGGGCGCTTGAGTACCCGAACTCCGTAGACGAAGGTGAGCGCGCCACCGAGGTAGCCGCCGGCCAACAGCAGCACCCAGGAGATGACACCGATAGTCAAAGCCGATGTGATGATCTTACCACTGGAGTACCCAGCCAACTGCAACCGGAACGTCCAGGCGAACATGCCAGTGGCGCTGGCCATCAGGGTCAGGTGCCACCAGCCAAGGGTGCGCGCGGGCGCATCCGCGGGAATACCGAACAAGTCCACCAAGCCAGTGATGATAGTTGGTACGGCGGCGATGAGTCCGACCGCGATCGTGATCACTGAAGCGGTGGCCATCGCGGCTTGCTGAAACCCGGCCGCGCCGGCCACGAGCATCGCGACACCAGCGGTGTAGGCACCGATGCCGACATCGGTCAGCGGCGCATGCGCGGGCTTGCCCGCGAAACCCTTCACCAGGCTCACCATCAGACGGCTCCCCTCCATCGAAGCAGGAACAACTCGCGAGCAGAGTTACCCGCATCACAACAAACGCTTCAGGACCCACCCGCGGTTCGCTCTGCCCCCTCGGTGACCCGCCGCGGCGGGAACACACCGAGAGGCGACCTCGTTCACCCTGAGCGGACAGGCACCCCATCGCGGAATCCTGACCAGCGGTAGCACGTTGCGCCAGGGTGTAGGGCAGCAGTTCGAGAGCGAGCATGACCGTCCGGGAGCTACAGTGACGACACGGACTGTCTGACCCAGTACCGGCCGCGCCGCGATGGCGCGGCAGTCAGGAGTGCACCATGTTTGAGAGGTTCACCGACCGCGCACGGCGGGTGGTTGTGCTGGCCCAAGAAGAGGCCAGGATGCTCAACCACAACTACATCGGCACCGAGCACATCCTGCTGGGTCTGATCCACGAGGGTGAGGGTGTCGCGGCCAAGGCCCTCGAATCGCTGGGAATCGCCCTGGAAGGGGTGCGCCAGCAGGTCGAGGAGATCATCGGGCAGGGCCAGCAGGCACCGTCGGGGCACATCCCGTTCACCCCACGAGCCAAGAAGGTGCTGGAGCTGTCGCTGCGTGAAGCGCTGCAGCTCGGCCACAACTACATCGGCACCGAGCACATCCTGCTCGGGCTCATCCGCGAAGGCGAGGGCGTGGCCGCACAGGTGCTGGTCAAGCTGGGCGCCGACCTCAACCGGGTGCGCCAGCAGGTGCTCCAGCTGCTGTCGGGCTACCAGGGCAAGGAGCCAGCGGAGTCCGGCTCTGGCCGTGGCGAAGGCACTCCGTCGTCTTCGCTGGTACTCGACCAGTTCGGCCGCAACCTCACCGCCAGTGCTCGCGAGGGCAAACTGGACCCGGTGATCGGGCGCGGCAAGGAGATCGAGCGGGTCATGCAGGTGCTGTCCCGGCGCACCAAGAACAACCCGGTGCTCATCGGCGAGGCCGGCGTCGGCAAGACCGCCGTCGTTGAGGGGCTCGCGCAGAACATCGTCAAAGGCGAAGTGCCCGAGACACTCAAGGACAAGCAGCTGTACACCCTGGACCTCGGCTCACTCGTGGCGGGATCCCGGTATCGCGGTGACTTTGAGGAGCGCCTGAAGAAGGTCCTCAAGGAGATCCGCACTCGTGGGGACATCATCCTGTTCATCGACGAGATGCACACCCTGGTCGGGGCGGGCGCCGCGGAGGGCGCGATCGACGCCGCGTCGATCCTCAAGCCCATGCTGGCCCGTGGCGAGCTGCAGACAATCGGCGCGACCACGCTGGACGAATACCGCAAGTACGTGGAGAAAGACCCCGCGCTGGAGCGCCGGTTCCAGCCGATCCAGGTCAATGAGCCGAGTCTCGATCACACTATCGAGATCCTCAAGGGCCTGCGAGACCGCTACGAGGCGCACCACCGGGTGTCCATCACCGACAGCGCATTGGTGTCGGCCGCCACGCTGGCCGATCGCTACATCAACGACCGGTTCCTGCCAGACAAGGCGATCGACCTGATTGACGAGGCCGGCGCCCGGATGCGGATCCGCCGGATGACCGCGCCACCGGACCTGCGGGACTTCGACGAGAAGATCGCTGC
>JBOHFY010000458.1:0-5830 GCA_050699895.1 Pseudonocardiaceae bacterium | reverse complement strand
GGTGCCGGTGGGCGTGCTGCACTGCGTCAACGCGGCCGCCACGACGTGGTTCGGGCTGGCCAGAGCGGTGTTCGCCGAGCTCGGTGCCGATCCGGACCGGGTGGCGCCCTGCCGCACCTCGGAGTTCCCCCGGCCCGCCCCGCGCCCGGCGAACTCGGTGCTGGACACCTCCGGGTGGGCCGCCGCAGGTCTGCCCGAGCTGCGGCCCTGGCGCGACGCGCTGCGCGCCGCCGCCACTGCGGGCGTGTTCGCCGACTGATCCTCAAGGGCCAGTGTCAAGGTCATCGCTGAGTGGTCGCTGAGACCGGTCTCGCGGATGCGTGCAACATGGACAGTATGATGATGATAGTCTTTTGGTATGACTGCTGAACGGGTCACTGTGAGCCTGCCACCTGACGTGCTGGCGAGGGCCCGCGGCGCGGTGGACGCTGGCGCCGCCGACAGCCTGTCCGCGTTCGTCGCCGACGCCCTCCGGGACCGACTCAGCCGCACCCACGCGCTCGCTGAGCTGGCTCGCGTCCTGGGTGGCCCCCCGTCACTGGAAGCGCGGGCCGTTGTCCGCCGCGCGTGGGGACTACCCGCTCCGGCCGACGGCGCGTGATCGGCGGCCGGGTTCTCGACGCCTCCGCGCTGCTGGTATTCGCCTGCGGTACCTCCATCTACGTTGCTGCGGCGGTGTGGACTGCGGTCGAAGAGTCCATCGTGTTGATTGTTCCCTCGACTGCGGTCGCGGCAGCGTGGGCCGAACTCGTTGACGAGCATCGCCCCGTGCTCGACGTCCTGCTTCACCTCCCGGTCACGGTCATCGACAACCTTGACGAGGAGCGCGCCAGGGCCGTCGGCCAGCTCGGAGGCAGCCAAGCCGATGCGCACGCGATCGCCTGCGCCCGCGAACGCGGCTGGCCCCTGCTCACCGACCACCCAGACCAGTACGCTCGATACGACCAGGCCGGCGTTGATTTCGAATCTCTGTCCTAAGTATCGAGAAGCGGTGGGCGTGAAGGTTCGCAGCCGAGATATTGGCCTCAACTGGACGCAGCCGCTCCCGTCGAGCTCGTGCGAGAGATGGAGACGATCTCCAGGCGTGCACCCATTCCCTGTAGCGCGGTCGCCGCATGCAGGAGGGAGACCTTGGCGAAGGCGAACAGTGACGTCGAGGTCAGCGGTATCCCGTCCTTCAGCATCACGCCGTAGACGACCGTCGGTGACCTGAAGGACGGGTCTGCGGGGTGGTCGGTAGGGAGCTCCGCGAGGAACTTCTCCCGCGCCTCAGTGTCGAAGCGAAGAGTCTCGATGGCGACACGGCCCTGTGCGAACAGGCGGTTCAGCGGGGCGGTCGCGGTCCTGGGTGAAGGTGAGCGGGACTCCGGCGATCTGCCCGGATATCTGGCTGACGATCGCCCCGAACTGCTCGATGCCGGACCCGGGGTCGATCCGCGCCTGGTCGATCATCGGGTGGCCCAAACCGAACGTGAGACCGTAGACAGCCTTGTCTGTCCGGACCAGGAGAGGACACCTCGATGCAGCAGATCGCGCTGATGAACGACGAGGCCCAGTTCGGGCAGGTCGCCGACGGCCGGCTCGACGACATCGTCGCGGAGAACGCCGAGCGCAACACCGACTTCATGAAGCTGTACTTCGACAACGACGAGTTCCAGAAGGCCATCAAGGAAGCGGCGCGCAAGCGCGCGTACCGAATCATCACCGAGCCGACGCGGGACGAGGCGCTGGCACGGCTGCGCGCGGAGATGGCGCGGGAGACCGGGGGTGGCACGTCGTGAGTGAGCCGGGTGGCGAGGTGATCGTCTACCGGAGCCCCGACGGACAGTCGCTCGTCCAACTACGAGCCGTCGCTGGGACGGTGTGGCTCGCGCAGGCCCAGATCGCCGCGCTGTACGACACGTCGGTGCCCAACATCGCCCAGCTCATCCCGCGGATACTGGACGACGGCGAGGTGAGCACGGCAACTATTAACCAATTCAGAAACTCTCCCAAGCTAAAGACGGGCTCGGTGCACTGGCCATCTCCGTCGGCGAGAAGCTGCTCCCTGTCTTGACCCCGCTCGTAGTGGCGGCCCATCGCCTGCCCGATCTCCGCGGGGGAGTGGGTGAACAGGTACTTGACCAGGTTCCACGCTTCGATCCAGGGATCGACGAACCAGTGGTAGCACCGGACGCGATGCTCCTGATAACGCCGATCGCTGCACTGAAAAAGCTGGTCACCGCGCCCCACACGGATTTGAAGAACGCGGCGATCCCGCCCCAGTGCTGATAGATCTCCAGCGCACCACGCGCGGCGAACAGGGCCGCGACCCACGCCCAGGTGGCCACCGCCGCGGCGGTGAGCCCGAGCACCAGGACGCCACCGAGGACAACAGCGATGGCGGTAGCAGCGGTTTGGTGCTTCGCCAGCCACGCCGCACCGGACGCCAGCGCACACAGGGCAGCCGAGGCCGCAACTCTTAACTCAGTTCAGCGTATAGTGGACGAATGTCAATCTGCTCAGTCATTGGGTGCGATGAGCCCGTCAAAGCACGCGGTTGTTGCATGAGCCACTACAGTAAGGCGCTAGCCCGAGGTGACTTCGTGCCTAGATCGATAGCGCGTCGCGGATCGGGTTTGCATGACCGACTGCGGTCCATCGGGTGGACTGTGACAGCCAGCGGATGCTGGGACTGGAACGGGGCGACGCTCAACGGGTACGGGCGCGTTGGGAGAAGCCCGAGCGCTGACCACGACGTACTGGCCCACCGGGTGTCATACGGCGTGCACAGGGGCGCGATCCCGGAAGGGATGTTCGTCCATCACAAATGTGCGAATCGACGTTGTATCAATCCCGACCATCTCGAACTGACGACTAGCCGGGACAACATGGGCGAGATGATGGAACGCAATTTCTACATCACGCGCATCAAGGAACTCGAAGCGGAAATTGCGCATCTAGGCTCAAGATTCGAGGCGCCCGCCGCCACCTTCTCGCCCGGTGACGTCGCTCCGATTCGCGGGTCGCGGCGGGGGTCGGCGGATGCCGACGACCTCACCGACTCGAGTTCGGTGAGAGCTAAAGGTTCAGGCCGCGCTTGAATCGTCAGCGGCCTGCACGACGACTCTGACATCATCCGTCCCCAGAGTTAAGGGTTTCCAACTGTTCCACGGCGTGTGTCGTTACGCGTCGTAAGCGGAATCCTGCCTCGTGGTGTGCGATACTGTGCGTGAGGCCGTCAGCGAGAACCAAGCCCGAGTTGCTGCTGGCCGTCAAGGCAGAGGTCGACCGTGAGCGGCGCCCGGGTCGTTTCCTGCTCACCGGATCGACCAGGTTGCTCGGCGCGCCGAAGCTCGCGGACTCGCTGGCCGGCCGGATGGAGGTGCTGACGCTCTGGCCGTTCACCCAGGCTGAGCTGGGTGACGGGGTCACGGCGACGGGGTTCATCGACCGGGCCTTCGACGACGATCTGGCCGGGCTCCGGCCTTCGGCGGTGACCAGGGCGGAGGTGCTCGACCGAGCCGGGGTGGGGGGTTTCCTGCCTGCCCTGACCCGGACCGGTCGGCGCCGCTGCGCCTGGTTCGACAGCTACGTCTCGGGCGTCATCGATCGGGAGGTGCGGGCCGTCACCGACGCCATTTACCTGCGCGAGTTGCCCCGGCTGCTGAGGCTGGTCGCGTCGCGCACCTCAGGCGAGCTCAACATCACCGACCTGGCCCGTGACCTCGGTCTTTCCCGTCCGACCACCGACAGTTACCTCGCGCACCTGGAGGCGGTCTTCCTCATCCAGACCATCCCGGCGTGGTCGACGAACCTCACCGCCCGGGTCGTCCACAGGCCCAAGATCGCCGTCACCGACACCGGCCTCGCTGCCAGGCTGCTCGGGGGCCGCCTCCACTCTGACTCCGATCTGGCCGGCCGGCTGATCGAGACGTTCGTCGCGGGTGAGCTGCGCGCGCAGACCGAGTGGTCGCGGGCCCGACCGGGCCTGTTCCATTTCCGTGACCGGGACGGCATCGAGGTGGATCTTGTCCTGGAGTCGGGTGACGGCCGGGTGGTCGGGGTCGAGGTGAAGGCGGGCGCCACTGTGCGTGCCGAGGATCTGCGCGGGCTGCGGTTGCTGGAGCGTGGTGGTGGTATTGGCCGGCATCGTGGTGTCTCCTGTTCCTACGGTGGGATCCGTGAGAGGTCTCAGCGCGGACCGGCATGGTGTCCGGGCGCTGAATGTTGGTCGTGCTCGCCAGGGTGGTTAAGGGGACAGAGTCACGGTCATCGCAGCGTGGTCGCTGAGACCGGCCTCTCGGATGGCATGCAGGTAGCGGCAGTCACGGATGGCTGCGGTGTGGGCGGCGGTGACGAAGGTGTGGTCGAACCGGTAGCCGTTGCGTTGACCATTGCCGGACGGGCGGCCGAACCACGAGTAGTCCATGCCGGTGGGGTGAGTGATGCGGAAAGCGTCGGTGAACCCGGCTTGGGTGAAGGAGCGGTAGAAGTCGTATTCCCACTGCCCGAACACCGGGTAGCGCGGGTGGTGGTCGGGCTCGACGACATTGAGGTCTCCGGTGACCACCACCGGCCCGGACACGTTCAGAAGGGCGATGAGGCCGGGCAGTGCGGCGGTCACGGCGTCTTGGAAGCCGCGTTTGGCGACGTTGCGTTGCTCCTTCGGGCCGCGCGAGGGCACATACAGCCCCACGACGCCGACCACGGTCTCGGGCAGTTTAATGCGGGCGGCCAGACATCGGTGCGGCAAGAATTCCACCCCGGTCTCGGAGACCACGTCCAGGACACCGGTGCGGCAGGCCAGCAGCACCCGGTACCTGTCCAGGCCCGCGTCGGGCACGTGAACGGTATAGCCGAATTCGTCCAGCAGCTGGGCCAACAGCCGTCCGGTCTCGCCGGCGGCGACCTCGGTGAGCACCAGGATGTCGTGCGGCTCGGCGGTAGCCAGCCACTCGGCCTGCTGGTGGGTGCGCGACACGGCAGCGTGTTGAACGTTCCAGGTCAGCATCCGCAACCGGGTCATGGCGCGACCTCCACCGGGCACTCGTCGATGAACACCTCACCAGAGGCATCGAGCTGGGCCTGCACGCGGGCCATGATCTCGCGTGCCATCGCGAGCTCTTCGTCGGTGGGGGCCAGCCCAAGGCAGGTCAGGTTCATCTTGATCTGATCTGGGGTGGTGAAGCCGACCAGGACAGCGGCGTGCTCGTAGCGTTGTAGGCAGGACCACAGCGCGATCCGCACCACATGCGTGGTGGTCGGGCCAACCTGCTTGCGCAGCTCCTCCAGTCCGGTAGTGAGGATGGCCACGGCGTCGGGAGTGAACCACCGCTTCCGACAGCGATGGTCGCCCTCGCCGAACACACGGGGCGCGCCGGGGTCGTAGCTGCCGGTCAGCAACCCCTGAGCCAGTGGCTTATTAATCAGTACTCCGCAATTCCGCGCGGCGGCGAAAGCGAAGATCCCCTCTGATCGGTCCTGCGGAGTGAGTAGGTTGTCCCGCACCGCCAGCACATCTGGTTCGATGCGCTCGAACAGTGTCCGGAAGCGGGCGACCTTGTCCATGCGCGGCTCGCTGTTGTCCAGTCGGTGCAGAGCGAAGCGGTGCGGCCCGCGCATCCCGATCGCCCGCACCAGCCCTTGGGCCTGAAAAGCCCGCATCGTCTCGATCGCCGGTTCCAGGAGCTGGTCGTTCTCGCCGAATTCGGAGTGGTGGAAGAAGTACAGGTCTAGCGACCCTTGGACGCTAGGAGCTTGACATTTGAGTCGAGTTTTCATGCGGTCATGCGGGCCTCGGTGATGTAGTCCTCGACGTGGTGGTTGATGACTCGCAGGGCTTGGCGGA
>JBOHFY010000457.1:0-7267 GCA_050699895.1 Pseudonocardiaceae bacterium | reverse complement strand
CGTATAGGACGGTCGGTGTCGTCATTCTTGTCGCTTTGTCACCAATCTGGTCCGGCACTGTCCACCATAGGGCGCGTCCCGTGATCAGCGCCCCGAGACCGATGAAAATCAGCCACACTGATGCGGTGAGATCGGGCCGTACGGCGCTGTAAGCGACCAAGCTTGGCAACGGTCCCACGGTCAGTGCAATCGTGACGGGGTTGGCGAGTCCTCGGCGCTTAAGCCGGACTGGCTCAAGATTGTAGAGCAGGCAGAGTGCGATAGTCAGGCCTACGCCGACCGCGATGAGCGCGCGGTCGAGCCACAGCGAGGTCGCGATAGCCGCCGCTAGCGCGAATGTCATCTCTGTCGCGGCCCAGCCCATGGTGTGGCGATGGCCAAGCCGGAGTGCGGCGTGGGCGATGTGCCGCTTGCCCTGGGTGTACGCGTCGGTCGAGATATCGACGGCGGCGTTGAGTGGGTTTCCTCCCACGATGGCGAGGAGGTTCGCCATGATGGCGAGGAGGACGGGTGCGGTGCATAGCTGGTGGGCGTCGCTTGCGCCGTAGCAGGCGCCCAACACCGCGTGGCACAGGTAGTGGACCGGGAACGGGTACTCGAGGCGGTGAACTCGGATGACGTCCCGAAGTCTGCTCACGTGGGAATGTTCCGGGATGTCATACCGCGTGGGATTATTAACATTCGTAGACCCCGCGCTAGGGTCATGGCGGGGCCGCGTAGCTCGGGAATGCCGGATTCGGGGTTGACACAGTGCAGTCGGCAATGGCGGAGCAGGGCGGCGGTGATCATGCGGATCTCCAGCATGGCCAGCTCGCTGCCCAAACAGCGCCGGGTTCCACCACCGAACGGAAAGTAGTGCTGACGCGGAGCTCGACCGCCAAGAAAACGGTGAGGATCGAATTTGCATGGATTCGGGAAGGGTTCCAATTGGCGATGCGCAAGATACATGCATGGAGTGAGAACGGTGCCCGCTGGCAATGGCCTGCCGAGCAGTTCGCTGTCTGTGGTGAGTATTCTTTTCCCGGCGATAATCGCGGGCGGAGACAGCCGCAGAGCTTCGTGGGTCACGGCATGCAGTAGCGGGACCCGCTCGGGGTCCGAACCGTCGTCGCTGGTCGCGGCCAGCTCGGCGATGACGTCCTGACGGGCTTGCTCGTCTCGGCCTAACCAGTACAGTGTCCATGCCGTCGTTGACGCGGTGGTCTCATGCCCGGCGAACAGCAAAGACATGATCTGGTCCCGCAGCTCGTCATCGTCGAGCACCCCGAGCGGTCCATCCCCCGCCAGCAGCAGGGCCGCCAGCGCTGGCGGCTGGGTGGTCGCCCTGGTTTTCGCGCTGGCTTTCGCGCTCCTCAGCACCATCTCGTCTAGCTTGTGGTGATCACGGAGGAAGGACCGCTGAGCAGCGGTCGACAACGCCTGAGAATGGAGGTAACGGTAGGCAAATGTACGGCTACGCGAGCCCAGAACACGTTCGACACGAGCGCTGAATAATGTGAGCAACAAGTCGTCGACGTGGCCCAGGAGAATCTGGCTAGCGACGCGGAGCGTGATCTCCCTGGTCCATTCAATTAAGCTGATAACAGATCCTGGGGTCAACCTGTCGATTGCGGCGTGGACAGTGTCGGAAATAATGTTGCGACAAACCTGTAACTGATGGCCACGCAGCGCGGGACCGAGCACTTGCCGGTACGCGGCGTGTCGGGGGCCTTCGACTCCTAGTAGGGACTTATCCCCGAGCAGAGGGCGCAGCGCGCGGCTGGGCGCATGGCGCAGCTGCCGGTCGGTCCGGAAGATCCAGTCAATCCCTTCCGGGTGCCATACCAGCAGCCGCGGCGTGGGCCGCGCGCGAAGTTCGAGAACACCAGCGCGATCATCCTTGTGGGAGTCCAAGAAACGCAACGTCTGGAACGCGAAGCGGAACTCGTTTCGGTTCATCGAGCTTTACCCCGCGACCTCTCGTCCCAACTCCTCCGCTCGCACTACCCTGAGTGGTGTATATAGATCTTTGCCGTGCCATTTGTCCCACCAGCTCCCATCAGCTTCCTGGCGGTCGCGCAGCCGCCCCGAGAGGGTGATAGGCGTGGCCCCGGGTACCGGGCCACCACTGCGGTTCTGCACGACTTCCAGATAGCCCAGCGCCGCCTGGCAGCCCGTGTGGTCCGGCAGCCAGGCCAGTGAATGCGGCAGCTCGCCGCCCACTTCGGGGGGCGCCACGAGCCGGCCACTGCCGTGCCGGCTCTCCAGCCCGGTCACCAGTTCTGGCGGCAATCCATCCAGGTGCCCGTTCCCACCGTGGTGCCGCCGGCGCAGGCCCGTCAGCAGCGCCTCAGTCGATATCTCGGACCCGAGGGCCGCGGCGGCCATGGTCGTCTGTTCCGCCCGCAGGTCATGTGAGCCCATAGCCGCCCCCGACGACGAACGAGGGCTGCTTACCTACCGCACGGAGCCCCCCGTGGTAACCACGTAGAAAAATTATCTGGCAACCTACTATCCGACTACCAACTGTCTGATTACGGACTGTAGCAGAGGGTTCCTTCGGCAACGAGCCCTAGTCGGGTGAAAAGCGCCTCGGGCTACCGGCCGGGTGCCTTTTCTTGACTCGTTCCAGATAGTCCTGGGATAGTAGCTGCGCCATGATCTCCTCGGACATCATCCACCAACTGCGCCAGGCGGGGCTGCGGGTGACCGCACCCCGCCAGGCTGTGCTGCGGTGGTTGGCGGAGCACCCCCATGCCACCGCCGCGCAGATCCGCTCCGGGTTGGCGCAGCGGCTGGGGCCGATTTCCGCCCAGACCGTCTACGACGTACTGGCCGCCTGCGCCGCCGCGGGGTTGGTACGCCGGATCGAGCCGGCCGGGCATCCGGCCCGGTTCGAGCGCCGTACCGGTGACAACCACCACCATGTGGTGTGTCGCTCGTGCGGACGCGCCGAGGACGTCGACTGCGCCGTTACCGTGCGTCCGTGCCTGACTCCCAGCGATGACCACGGTTACCTGCTCGACGAGGCCGAGGTGGTGTTTTGGGGCAGCTGCCCCAGCTGCCAGGACCTCAGCCGCCAGGACCCCGGGCAATGATAAGCCTGACTACCGACACAACCCCTTCGCCCACCACCAGGAGGCACCACAGTGACCGGCACGCAGCCCAGGCCGACGACGACGGATGCCGGTATCCCGGTCGCGAGTGACGAGCACTCGCTCACCGCCGGCCCGGACGGACCGATCCTTCTCCAGGATCACTACCTCATTGAGCAGATGGCGAATTTCAACCGCGAGCGTATTCCGGAACGCCAGCCGCACGCGAAAGGCGGCGGCGCCTTCGGTCGGTTCGAGGTGACGAACGACGTCAGCGCCTACACCAAGGCCGCGGTGTTCCAGCCGAATACCACGACCGATATGCTGATCCGGTTCTCCTCGGTGGCCGGTGAGCGCGGCAGCCCCGACACCTGGCGCGACCCCCGCGGCTTCGCGGTGAAGTTCTACACCACCGAGGGCAACTATGACATGGTCGGCAACAACACCCCGGTGTTCTTCCTCCGGGACCCGATGAAGTTCCAGCACTTCATCCGGTCACAGAAGCGCCGCGCCGCCACCAACCTGCGTGACAACGACATGCAGTGGGACTTCTGGACGCTGTCGCCGGAGTCAGCTCACCAGGTCACCTGGCTGATGGGCGACCGGGGTATCCCGAAGACCTGGCGGCACATGAACGGCTACTCCAGCCACACCTACATGTGGGTCAACGCCCAGGGCCAGAAGTTCTGGGTACAATATCATTTCAAGACCGACCAGGGTATCGAGTTCCTCACCCAGGCCGAGGGTGACCAGCTGGCCGGCTCGGACGGCGACTACCACACCCGCGACCTGTACCAGGCGATCGAGCGGGGTGAGTACCCGAGCTGGACCCTCACGATGCAGATCATGCCTTTCGAGGACGCCAAGACCTACCGGTTCAACCCGTTCGACCTGACCAAGGTGTGGCCGCACGCCGACTACCCACTCATCGAAGTCGGCCGGATGACCCTGGACCGCAACCCGACCGACTACCACTCCGAGATCGAGCAGGCCGCCTTCGAGCCCAGCAATCTTGTGCCGGGTATCGGCGTGAGCCCGGACCGGATGCTGCTCGGCCGGTTGTTCTCCTATCCGGACGCCCACCGGTACCGTATCGGCGCGAATTACAAGCAGTTGCCGGTGAACGCGCCCAAGTCGCCGGTGAACAGTTACAGCAAGGACGGCGCGATGCGGTACCAGAACGCCTCGGACCCGGTGTACGCGCCGAACTCCTACGGCGGGCCGAAGGCTGACAGCGCGACCTATAGTGAGTCCGCGGGGTGGTACACCGACGGGGATATGGTGCGCTGCGCCTGCACGCTGCGCGCGGAGGATGATGACTGGGGCCAAGCCGGGACCCTGGTCCGCGAGGTCCTCGACGACGCGGCCCGCGAGCGGCTGGTGAGCAACATCGTCGGCCACCTGCTGGGCGGCGTGAGCGAGCCGATCCTGCGGCGGGCTTTCGAGTACTGGCGCAACGTGGACAAGGATCTGGGTGACCGGGTCGAGCAGGGGGTGCGCGCCAGGCAGTCCTAATCCGCGCCGATACCGGCGAGGGCCCGGCACGCTGGGAGTGCCGGGCCCTCGCGCACCCGGGAATGGGCCCGCGACATGAGGCTCAGAGTCGCCGGGTCGCCGCGTCGTAGGGTCAATGCCATGGGGCTCACCGTGGTCGGCATCGGTGGTTCGATGCGGGCCGACTCGCAGTCTGAGCGGGCGCTGAGCGTGGTTCTCCAGGGTGCCCGCCATGCTGGTGCGGAGACCGTCGCGATCACTGGCACGGACCTGATCCTGCCGTTCTACGACCCCGCTGTGCGTGCCCGCGGCACCGTGGCGCGCCGGCTGGTGCACGCGTTGCGGACGGCGGACGGTGTGGTGCTGGTCTCGCCGGGTTATCACGGCACTGTCTCTGGGTTGGTGAAAAACGCGCTGGACTACGTCGAGGACCTGAGCGCCGATCCTCGGCCCTACCTGGATGGGCGGGCGGTCGGCTGCGTGGCCATGGCGCTGGGCTGGCAAGCGACGGTGACCACGCTGACCGCGCTGCGCTCGATCGTGCACGCGCTGCGCGGCTGGCCCACCCCGTTGGGCGCGGCGCTGAATTCCGCCGAAGTGAGCTTCGACGACCACGGCGTCCCGTCCGACCCTGCGGTCGAGGCCGCGCTGCGCACGATCGGGGAGCAGGTGGTGCGGTTCGCGCAGGACCACCACGCCGGCCGAGCCGGCAATCAGACCGCCGCCGGCCGAGCCGGCAATCAGACCGAGACTAGGCCAGGCTGACCTGGGTCGGTGCGCTCGCGCTGGGTTCCTCGGGGAGCAGGGTGGCCCGGACCCGCAGGGCGCCGCCCTCCAACCGGCCGCGCGGGCGCAGCCCCGCCCGGCGCAACACCCGGGTCAGCGCGCCGTTGCCCACCTGCGAGACCCCGGTGAGCTCGGTGACCTGATCGGTTCGGGCCAGCTCCACTAGTTTGCGGGCCAGCGCCGTGCCGACCCCTCGGCCTTGCCAGACGTCCTCCACCAGGAGCGCGACCTCGGCCGTGCCCGCTCCGGTGCGGACCAGGTTCGCCAGCCCGACCGCGGCGGCGCCATCGGTGGTCACCGCGAGCAGGCTGGCGGAGCCGTCGGCACCGATCAGTCGGGCCAGCAGCGCCGCGGCCAGGACCGGCCTGGTGGGCAGCGAACGCAGCGCCCGGGTGTGCGGGGAGCAGCGCGCGTGCAGAGCGGCGACCAGCGGCGCGTCCGCCGCCGTCGCGGCCCGCAGGACCACCTCGGCCCCATCAGTCAGCTGCACGCTGGCTCGTGCTGGCGCGGGCACCCGCCCTTCGGAGGACCCCGCGAGCTCGAGCAGCGCCGCGGCCCGGGAGATCTCGGTGGCGGTGAACGGCCAGCCGCGCCGTAGCCGCACCCGCGTCGCTCCGGTGCCGACCTCGGCGTGATGCGCGGTGGGGGGCGCACCGCTCCCGGCCAGCTCAGCGCGCAGCAGGGCAGCCACCGCCCGCGCGGCGCTGCCCGGGTCGACCGCCACGCAGTGCGCCAACGCCAGTGCGGTGGTCACCGGATCGGCCAGTGCCTGCGCGTCGGCCTGCACCACCACCGTGACGCCGAACCCGGCGGCCTCGATGGTTTCCACCAGCGCCGGCACCGCGAGTCGCGGCGGTACCCGCACCAGCAGCTCATCCGTCACCGCCCCGTCCTGGGCCGGTTCCCCGACCACATGCAGGGAGACGATGTTCGCCCCGAAACCGCCGATCACCCCGGCGAGCGCGCCGAGCCGGCCGGGTTGGTCGGCCACGTCGACGTGCAGCCGCCACAGGCTCACGGTGACCACCTCCTGGCCCAGCTTCCACTGGTGGCATTACCACCACGTTGACCAAGGGTAACGTCCATCTGACCATGATCAGACCGCTGAACGTGTACCGAGCGCTTCGCGGACGAATGCCACCTCAACGGCGGCGTGCCGCAAGGCCTCCGCCACCACCAGGGACCCGTGCCCCGCGTCGTAGCGGTAGCAGCGGTGGGGCTTGCCGAGGTCGGCGAGCCGGGCGAGGTAGTTGTCGATTTGACGGATCGGGCAGCGTGGATCGTTCTCCCCGGCGAGGAGCAAGATCGGGGCGCGCATGTCGGCCGCGTAGGTGATCGGAGACGCCGTCCGGTAAAGCTCGGGCAACTCCTCGGGCGAGCCACCGAACAGCGCGCGGTCAAAGGCCCGCAGTGGTTCCATCTCATCGGCGTAGGCGGCCAGGTAGTCGGCCACCGGGACCCCGGCCACCCCGGCCGCCCACCGCTGGGGTTGGGTACCGAGGGCGAGCAGGACCAGGTAGCCACCCCAGGACCAGCCTTCCAGCACGCACCCCGCCGGGTCGGCGAGCCCGCTGGAGATCGCCCAGTCGTGCACGGCGGCAAGGTCTTCCAGTTCGGTCAGCCCCGGTCGGCCCTCGATCGCGTCGCGCCAGGCACAGCCGTAGCCGGTCGAGCCGCGGTAGTTGACGTGCACCACGGCGAAACCCGCGTCCAGCCAGAGCGCCCGGATCGCGCAGAAGCGGTCCTCGTCGGCGATGTGCGGCCCACCGTGCAGCAGGAACACGGTGGGTAGCGCAGCATCACCAGCAGCGTCAGGCGTGGCCACCAGGGCGTGCACCTCCCCGTGTGGGGTCGCTACGAACTGGTCGGTCAGGGGTGTTGAGCCAGGCGCCGGCTCACCCTGGGGCCGCAGC
>JBOHFY010000456.1:0-5522 GCA_050699895.1 Pseudonocardiaceae bacterium | reverse complement strand
ATTCCGAGCACACCGGACTCGCGCAGCCCCACCGTGACCGGCACGTCCAGCGCGGTCCAGGACACCGCCCGGCGATGCTCTTCGCGAGTCGGGTCATCGAGCACCACCTGGGACGGCAGGTCCCCGGTGCCCAGGCGTACCAGCAGGTAGTCAGGGTCCTCGCGGCGGCGCTCCCACAACCGGCTGCGCGGGCCGACCGCGGTGAGCAGCGTGACGGCCGGGTCCGGGCATTCGACGCGGCGGGCCACCTCCTCGGCGTGCAAAGCCGCCTTGGCCTCGGCCTCCAGCGCGGTCCTGCGCCGGACGTACTCGGTGCGCCGCTGCCCGTAGGACTTGCGGCCACTCCTCCGGTCGGTGACGTAACTCCCGATCACCATGACCGGGCTGAGCAGCGCGAACCCGAGGTAGTTCCAGTGCGGCGGCTGGTTGAGAAACACCATGGCCACCGCCATGACCAGGGGGGCGAGGGCCATCAGGACCGGCAGTGGGCGGCGCTCGCCCTGGGTCGGTGGCGGCGGCACCCGGAACCGGGTCACCCGAGGCGGCGGCCGCAGCCGGGGCGGCCGGTTGTAGTCCAGGCCGGCGCCGTCCTCAGAGGGCTGCACCGCCGCGTCCGGTGGCGTCGGAGCGGTCAGCTCCAGGACGGTCCAGCCGACGGCGAGCTGACCGCCGAGAGGCCACGGCGCCGGCCCGGCGAGCCGTTCCCCGGCCAGCCAAGTCGGCAGGTCCGTTCCTGGCGTCACGGCGACGCTGCCGTCGGCGGCCACCTCGACCGTGACGGCGGTCGGTGGCAGGCTGGAGTCCTCGGCACCGGCCGTGGCGCCGGGATCACCACCGATCCGCGCGACCCCGGGGTCCAGCCGGAACACCCCGCCCGCGTCGGGGCCGCTGACCACCCGGATCTCAACCACACCCGCTGGCTCCGGCGGCGGGCAGCCAGCCGGGTCATCAAGGCTAACCAGCGTGCCGTCCCGCAGCGGTGACGCGGACACTGGCAGCTGAGGATCCACTGCGGTACCCTCAACGTACAGAGTCGCGGTCCGCGAGCTCGGTCTCAGGAGCCGGGCGAGGGCGGCGCTGACCCGGCTCGCGGTCGCCTCCGGCTCGGTATCAAGGACGACGTCCGCGCGGCGCTGAACCAGGGGGTCAACTACCGTGAACGTCAAGCGCACCCGTTCCCCATCCTGATAGCCGCCTGCCTGAGGTAACCTCCCCGGGCCCCGGGGCGGCGAACATGGGCCGTGTGCCCGTGTTTCACCAACGACGCCGGCCCGCGCGCGGTATAACGAGCGGTATAACGATTGGGCGCAGCGCTGGCGATGCGCCACCACGGTAAGTTCAGCGACCAGGTTTTAGATACACCGGAGGTGTGGAGTGGCCACAGCTGATCGCCCTGATGCGGTCATTCGCCACCCTGAGCCGTGTGGTAGTCCGACCGCCCGCCGCATCATGTTGGGCGCTCGGCTGCGCCGGCTGCGGGAAACTGCCGACATCTCGCGCGCCGAGGCCGGCTTCGCCATCCGTGGTTCCGAATCGAAGATCAGCCGGCTTGAGCTTGGTAGGGTCAGCTTCAAGGTGCGGGACGTGACTGACCTGCTCACGATGTACGGGGTGACGGACCCCGACAAGCGCGAGGCGTTCCTAGAGATGGTCGCCCGGTCCAACGAACCCGGCTGGTGGCATCGCTACACCGATCTGGTGGCCGACTGGTTCCAGGACTACCTCGGACTGGAGGAGTCGACCTCCCGGATCCAGGAGTGGGAGCAGCAGCTCATCCCCGGCCTGATGCAGACCGAGGACTACGCGAGGGCGATCACCAACCACGGGTGGTCTAACTTGTCGAGCCAGGCCGTGCAACGCCAGGTCGCGGTGCGGATGCGGCGACAGCAGCTACTCGACCGGCCGCATCCACCCAAGCTGTGGGCCGTCATTGACGAGTCCATCCTGCACCGGCCGATCGGTGGCCGACGGGTGTTGATGGGCCAGATCGAGCATCTCCTTGAGCTCACCAAGCGGCCCCACATCACCCTGCAGGTGTTGCCGTACCAGCTCAGCGGGTACGCCGCCGAGGGGTCGTTCACCACGCTGCGCTTCGCTGAGCCAGAGCTGCCGGATGTGGTCTACATTGAGCACCTCAGCGGCGCGCTCTATTTGGACAAGCGATCCGATACTGAGCTGTACGGCAGGGTCTTCGACCGGTTGACCGTGGATGCTCACACTCCTGACCACACCCGGCAATTTCTCATGAAAGCGCACGCCGAACTGTAGCTGACACCGTTCAGGGTTTGCGGCCGACCGCTCCCGCGATACAGTACTGAATCGGGTCTAGCGGCTTGATTCGCGGCCCGTCGGGCCACCAGTCAGCGCACCGGACCAGGCCAGGGTCAACCAGTTCTAAGCCCGGGAACATGCCTTCTATCTCGGTGCGAGTACGAAACACTCCGCTGCCCATCGCGCTGTGGAGGAAAACCTGTTCCATCTTGCGGGCGAGCTCGCTTAGCTCGGGGGCGGTCTCGGGGTCGAAGAAGTGGCTGATCGCCACGTAGGATCCCGATGGCAGGGCGTCGATGTACTCGGCCATGATGCTCTGCGGGCTGCGCTCACCATCGTAGTGGTGCAGCGTCCCGAGTTGGAACAGCGCGATGGGCTCGGAGAAGTCGAGGTACTTGCGCACGATTTCATCGTTGAGGATCTGGTCTGGCTGGAAGATATCAGCGGCGCTGAAATGGGTCTGTTCGTTCTCCTCGAGCAGCGCCCGGCCGTGCGCGAGCACAATCGGATCGTTGTCGACATACACCACGCGGGACTCCGGCTGGATTCGCTGGGCGACCTGGTGCGTGTTCTCCGCCGTGGGCAGTCCCGACCCGCAGTCGAGGAATTGGGTGATGCCAGTCTGGCTGGCGACGAAGCGGGTCACCCGGATCAGGAAATCCCGGTTGTTCGTGCCAAGCATGACGGCTTCCGGCGCGACCTGCTGGACCTGCCGTAGGACCTCGCGGTCGATCTCGTAATTGTCTTTACCATTCAGAAAAGCATCGTAAACTCGAGCGATACTCGCCTTGGACGTATCGATGTAGGCGGGTACGGCATCATCCCGCATTGGGGTGTTGGCACCGGGCATTGCGAACCTCACACGTGTTGCGTCGTTGGCGGTACGGATCTGGACGCGGCCGAGCCTAGGAGGGCGGCCGTCCGCAGTAAACCACGGGGTGCGGCGTTGCCGCCGTGCCGTATGTCCACGTGATCGGGCTGGGTCCACCGCGGGCGCGCTGCGGTGTCGGGTTACCGGCTTGGCCGGCGGTGTCGGCGGGCCCAGCCCGTGCGGCCGCTACTCCGAGCAGATGCACGTGCATTGACGAGTGCAGATGCTCGTGCTACTGTGGTCCCAGTGCGCAAGCAGGTGCACGGACCTGGGATTAGGGCTACGAAGGGAGTGGTTAGGCTACATGTCACAGCTGGTTCGAAATGGTATGTCGGCTGCGGGCCTCACTGAGGTTGCGTGGCGCAAGAGTGTGCGCTGCGGTCAGCTCGGCAACTGTGTGGAAGCTGCGGCACTGGGTAGCGGGGGCGTCGCGATGCGCAATTCCCGTCATCCGAGTGGCCCAGCATTGATCTTCACCCGCCATGAGATGGCAGTTTTCTTGGCTGGTGCCAAGGATGGCGAGTTCGACGATTTCGCCATCTGAGCCGGCCTCCAGCGCCGTGATGTGACGCTGGCGACCGGCGCGTCCCCTCTGCCAGAACCCGAGGGAGACGCGGTCAATGGTACCAACTGGCAGGGGGGGAACCGGGTGCCGGTGCGGGGTCATCGCGGATTAGTTGATGATGCTAGTCCGTGCCATTCGGAGGGGCTGGTGTGGCCGGCCCGACATCCGCACCGTGCACCTGGTTTTGGTAATCGTTCCCGCGCGCGCGTTCCTCATCAGCCGTTGGTCGGCGGCCGCTCCACGAGCTGACTGAGGTAGAGCTGCTCACCGAGCTTGCCGATCAGCTCGAGGTTGGTCTCGAGGTAGTCGATGTGCTCCTCCTCATCGGCGAGGATGCGCTCAAGGAGGTTGGCGCTGGTGATGTCGCCCTTGGCGCGGCACATGGTGATGCCGGGCCGCAGCCGCGCGACGACGTCCATCTCGACGGACAGATCCGCCTCGAATTGCTCTCGCACGGTCTGCCCTATCCGCAGTGGGAGCAGCTTCTGGTAGTTCGGGAGACCCTCCAGGAACAGGATGCGGTCGGTGATCCGCTCCGCGTGCTGCATCTCCTCAATGGACTCTGACCGGGTGTGCTCGGCCAGCTTGGTGAATCCCCAGTTGGCCTGCATCTTGGCGTGCAGGAAGTACTGGTTGATGGCCGTCAACTCACTGGTGAGTTGTTCGTTGAGCAGTGCGAGGACCTCATCATCGCCGCGCATACCGCGAACCCCCTCCGGGTCGATCCCTGGATGATGGCGACGTTACGCGGGCTGGCCAAGCTTGTCACCGAAGGTGAGCCTGCCCTGACCAGCGGTTACTCTGATCATCAGGGTCGGTGATCAGAATCACGGGTCAAGCCCAGCGCCGCAGGGGGCCGCCCGACTCCTCGGCATGGGCGCTGAGCAGAGCAACGATCTTTCCGACGCAGGAGCCGCATCCAGTACCGGCCTCGCAGCCCTTGACCACGTCCTTGACGGTGCACGCCCCGTCGGCGATGCACCCGCGCACCTCGGCCTCGGTCACCGCCCGGCAGATGCAGACGTACATGGCTCCGTTGCCCCTCGATCGTGCGCTTAGGCTAGGCTAAGCACAGCAGATCATCGGGTCGACGTCCAGGGCGTTTCTCCCAGATCTCGGCGCCGCCTCAGGAAGGTGCTACCGCAGGGGTGGGTCCGCGGCCGATGCTGCGGACTTCGAAACCGACTCGGCGCAGGACATCGGCGTCGAGCAGGTTGCGGGTGTCGACCACGACGCGGCGCTGCGCCAGCTCAGCCAGCCGGCCCCAGTCCAGTAGCCGGAACTCGGGCCATTCGGTGAGCACTACCAGGGCGGCGGCGCCGGAAGCGACCTTCAGCGGGTCATCGGTGATCTGCAGGTCGTCGGTCACGCCGGGCACGGCGGCGGGCACCCCGGGGTCGTAGCCAATCAGATCGGCGCCCTCGGCAGCCAGCAGCGCGGCCACCGTCAGGGCCGGAGAGTCGCGCAGGTCGTTGGTACCGGCCTTGAAGGTCAGCCCGAGCAACCCGACTCGTTGCCCGGCCAACGACCCGCCGACGGCGTCACGGACCTTGGCGACCATCCGGTGCTGCTGGTGGGTGTTGGTGTCCAGGCTGGCCCGCAGCAGCGGGAAGTCGAAGCCCACCGCGGCGCACATCTGGAGCAGCGCGTGCGTGTCCTTGGGCAGGCATGATCCACCCCAACCGGGGCCTGGCTGCAGGAATGCCTGCCCGATCCGCCGGTCGTAGCCGATGCCCTCGGTGACGTCGAGGACGTCGGCCCCGAACCGCTCGCACAATTCGGCGATGGCGTTGACATAGGACAGCTTCATCGCCA
>JBOHFY010000455.1:0-4933 GCA_050699895.1 Pseudonocardiaceae bacterium | reverse complement strand
GGGCAGCGCCCGGGCGAGCCCGCGCCGGACCGCGGGCCGGCGCGCCAGCGCGTACCCACCGCCGAGCAAGGCCAGCACGCCCAACACCACGAGGCTGACCGTCCGCAAGCCGGGAACAGGGGCGTCGCCGCCAGGAATCTGGACCGCGATGATAGTCAGCACCGTGATCGCGGCGACGTAGCACACCGACGACACCGCGAACATCCAACCGGCCAGCGCCGCACCCACCTGACGGCGACGCAACACGCCTACCATCACCACGCCGGAAGCGGCGAACCCGAACGGCAGGCAGTACGCCGCCGCGTCGCCAGCCAGCGTGGCCGCTCCCAGCGTCACCGGCCCGACCCCACCGCCGCCGCGGCGCAGCACCACCGCGCTCGCGGCCCCGCGTGCCGCATAGGACAGCACCTCAACGAGGACCGCCACCACTACCCACCCCACCCGGACCGAGGTCAAGGTGTCGGCGGCGGTGAGCAGCTCGTCGCTGTTGTCGTACAACACCCGCCCCGCCAATGCGGCGGCGGCCAACCCGACGGCCGCCACGGCCGCCCGCCGCCAGCGCCCTCGGCCGCCCTGCGACCCTCGACCGTACCGCGCCACCACCCCACCATGTCACACCACTCCCACCAGCCTCACGCCAGCGCCGTGGGAGGTGTGCCGAATAGCGCAACTTCCGCCGCTGGCCCACCGTGGATCGTCATCCCGCGCGGACTCGACAAATGTGTCGTAACGTGGCTTGACGTAAGACCATAAGGAGGAATCATGATCGTTCTTGGTATCATCTTGCTCGTGGTGGGGTGGCTGCTCCCGATATCGATTCTGGTCACTCTCGGGATCATCTTGATAGTGGTCGGAGTGATCCTGGAGCTGCTCGGGGCCGTCGGGCGCCCGATGTTCGGTCGACGGCACTATTATTGACACTCCGGGTGTGGGGGGCGCGATCACGCTGTGCTCCTCACACCCGGACAACCCGCCCCGAGCTGGCTATACTCAGGGTGACCACCGCACCGCCGATCCAGATCCAACTGCAGGTAGCCGTGTGCCGCGCCAACCGCTAGGGTTTTGCGGAGCGTGACCATAGTTTGTTCGGAAAAGGGTCGACTGAAACGATGTTGATCGGTGGGGTCCGCGTCGAGGCGGAGTGGGATCGGCTTGCGGTCGTGGCCGTGGTCCGCCCCGAGTTCTTTGCGGTGACTGAGCCGATCAACCCCACGCAGCGACGTTTTTACGGCACGGCCGACCAGCCATCCACCGCCACGCTCGTCGCCCAGCATGAGCGTGTTGTGGAACTGTTCGCCGCGCGGGGGATCCGGGTGGTGGAGATCGCGCCCGCGTCGGACCTGCGGTTCCAGTTCAACGTCCGCGACGCCGCCGTGGTGATTGGCTCGCACCTGGTGTTCTCCCGCATGGCTCGCGCGGTGCGCAGCCAAGAGCCGGGCTCGCTAGCCGCCGCGCTCGGCGTGGCGCCCGCGCTGGCGATCCCGGCGGGCACGTTAGAGGGCGGCGATGTGCTGGTCACGCCGTCGGAGGTGTTCGTCGGTCTCAGCGGGCGGACCGACGAGGTGGGGTACACGAGCCTGGGCGGACTGTTGGCGGGAAACCGGGCGGTGACGCCGATCCGGCTCACCGACCGCGCGCTGCATCTGGACGTGGCGTTGAACCTGCTTGACCTGCGGCTGGGCGTGATCCACCGTCCGTCGATCTTCGGGGACCTGCCACCGTCGTTGAAGGCTGTGGAGTGGATCGAGGTCACTGATGAGGAATTCGCCGAGCAGGCGGTTAACGTGCTGGTCCTGAAACCGGGCACGGTGATGCTGGACGCTCGCCACGATCGCCTTCGGCTAGCGCTGGAAACCAGAGGGTTCCAGTGTGTCCCGGTCGAGCTCGATGAGATCACCAAGGTGGGTGGCGGCGTTCGGTGCATGACCCTTCCGCTGATGCGCTCGTCCCGCTGAACCCACCACCGCATACCCAGGGCTCAGCTGTGCGCCGCGATGATGGCGCGGGCCAGGGTGAGCGCCTCGGCGATGGGTAGCCGCACCCCGAACTTGCTCCCGCCATGCGGATAAATCGCCCACTCGCCGGTGCACTCGTGCGCCACCACGACGGTGCACCGATCGCCGTCGTCGACGCGGTGGCCATGGACGACGACCCGGCTGTGTTCCCGGTGGCTGTGTAGCAAAGACAGGACCATCGCGTTCTCCCGTGCGCCGTGAAGGTCGCCGCCCGGCCCGTTTCACGCCCGGGCCGGGCGACTACGTCGCCATGTCGCGGGGCACGTGTCGCGGGGCACCCCTGGCAACGTGGGCAGATGAATCATCTCATCTGCTTGAAAGAAGCTTACGATGAGCAGATGCTCAAGCGCAAGTCCTCCTTGAGGGGTGTTGCTGGGAAGCAGGTTTCCGGGGTGCAGACTGTGGGGCACCTGCTCACGGAGGATGCGATGGCGGCCGGGCCCAGCCCCACAGTGCGCAAGCGGCAGCTCGGCATGGAGCTGCGGCGGCTGCGCCTTGCCGCTGGCAAGACCCAGCAGGACGCCGGCGACTGGCTGGGCGTCCAGGCCACCGCGATCAGCAAGATGGAGAACGCGAAGCAGGGGGTCACCCAGGCGCACCTCAAGCTGCTCGTGCAGCTTTACGAGGTGGGCTCCCCGGACGCCGAGTCGCTGCACAAGCTCCGGAGCGAGTCCAGCCAGCGCGGCTGGTGGGTCGAGTACGGCACGACCGTGCCGAACTGGTTCGCCAGCTACGTCGGCATGGAGACCGTGGCCGCCGAGGCGTGGGCGTATGAGTCGGAGTTCATCCCCGGGCTGCTGCAGACCCCGCAGTACACCGAGGCGGTCAATATCGCCCTGTCGCCGGCCCGCTCGTCCGACGAGATCGAGCAGATCGTGCAGCTCCGGGCCGACCGCCAGCAACGGCTCACCGGCGAGGAGCCGCTGATCCTGCGGGCCGTGATCAACGAGGCCGCCCTGCGCCGCGAGGTCGGCGGTCCCGAGGTGATGCGAGCCCAGGCCAAGCAGCTCGCCGAGGCCGCGAAGCTGCCCAACGTCACCGTGCAGATTCTGCCGTTCTCCGCCGGTGCCCACCGGGGCATGCGAGGTGCTTTCACCGCCTTGCGGTTCCCCGAGGAGCCGATGAACACCGTCTATGTGGAACTGGACGGCGCGGCGCTCTATCTGGAGGCACCGGCGCAGATCACGCGATACACCAACACCTTCGAGCGGCTCGTCAGCGTCGCGCTTGATGTCGACGGCACCGCCGAGCTGCTCGACCAGATAGAGAGGAATCCGTGATGGAGCATCTGACGTGGCGCACGAGTAGCTACAGCAGCGACGATGGCAACTGCGTCGAGGTCGCCGAGCTGGTCCACGGCGGCCGGGCGGTGCGCGACTCCAAGCACCCCACCGGCCCGGTCCTGGTCGTCACCCCGGGCCAGTGGGCCGTGTTCACCGCCAGTGCCCGCGGCGGCACGTTCGACTGACCCGGCCGTAGGCTCTGCGCGATGACTCACCCCGCCGTCTCGTGGTCGCTGGTCGAGCTGCTCCGCGACGGCGAGAACAGCGGGGTGGAGTTCACACGCGACGACGTGCAACCGCACGATCTCGCGAAGGAGCTCGTCGCGCTGAGCAATCTGCGCGGCGGGCGCATCCTGCTGGGCGTCGAGGACGACGGAACGATCAGCGGCCTGGTGCGGGACGCGGTCGAGGAGTGGGTCCTGACGATCGCCCGGGACAAGGTGCGCCCGCCACTCATCCCGCACGTGCAGACCATGACCGATCCCGCCAGTGGGAGACGCCTCGCGATCGTGACGGTCGAAGCCGGCTACGCCGTGCACGCGATGTGGCACAACAAGCACTTCTCCTCCTACATCCGTGCCGGGCGACAGAGCCGTGAGGCGAGCCCCGAGGAGCTCTCCCGCTTGCAGCAGCAGCGCGGCGGGTTCCGCGCTGAGCTCCGCCCGATCTCCGGAACCTCCTACGCGGACCTCGACCAACGGCGGCTGGCCGACTACTTCCAGCGAGTGCGCGGTCAGGAGGTCCCCGACCAGGCGGATCGGCAGGGCTGGGTCCAGCTGCTGTCGGCGACCGAGTTCCTGGTGGCGGGTGTCAGCGAACCGGTGCCCTGCCTCGCCGCGATCGAGCGCGCCACGCTTCGTGGGCCATTAGCGCCGCTCATGACGCGGTCCGGCGAGCTCGTCGAGCCAGGACTGGTCGATTCGGCCGTCGCGTTCGTGCGGCGCAATGTGGGTGTGCGAGCCGAGCTGGTCGACGGCGTCCGGCGGGTGGAGATCCCGGGGCTGCCCGCCGAACCCGTCCGTGAGGCACTGGTCAACGCGGTGATCCATCGCGACTACCTGCTGGCGCACACCGACGTCGAGCTTGGTGTCTACCCCGACCGGCTTGAGATCGTGAGCCCCGGCCGGTTGCCGAACGGGGTGACGGTGGAGCGGATGTTGGCCGGGACCAGAGCCGCCCGTAACGAACTGCTCAAGGACGTGATGCGAGATTACGGCTACCTGGAGCATATGGGCCTGGGTGTGCCGAGGAAGATCGTGTGCGGGATGCGGGAGTTCAACGGGTCGGAACCCGAGTTCACCGTCGGCGAGGAGAGTCTCACCGTCGTGCTGCGCCGATGACTGATCCGGCTGTTTTCGACCGTCCCGAACTGGCCGCGCTGTGGAGTGAGGTGCGCCGCCGGTTCGAGGCCGCCGGGGACGGCGAGGTGCGCACCGTCCGGCTGTCCGGGCTGAATCCGGTCCAGCGCGCCGCGCTGGCCGACCTGCTCGGGTGGGTTCGGCTGCCCGGTGCGCAGGCGAGCGTGGCGCTCGCCCGGGTCGAGGAGGCGGTCCGCCGCGGCTGCGGGCTCGGCGTGCGAGAGCTCCTGGTGCGCCTGCACGGCCCGCTGCGGGACCGGCCCGCCGAGCGCGCGGC
>JBOHFY010000454.1:0-8706 GCA_050699895.1 Pseudonocardiaceae bacterium | reverse complement strand
GTCATGACTCGCATCGCCACTCACAGGTGGAACAGGTGCCCGGTGCCGAGCTGCGGCTAGGCGACCTCGTCGTGGTGGAGGCGGGCGAGGTGATCCCCGGTGACGGGGACATTGTCGAGGGCATCGCGACCGTCGACGAGGCGGCGATCACGGGTGAGTCCGCCCCGGTGATCCGGGAGTCCGGCGGAGACCGCTCGTCGGTCACCGGCGGGACCACGGTCCTGTCCGACCAGATCATCGTGCAGATCACGTCAAAGCCCGGAGAGTCCTTCGTGGACCGGATGATCGCGCTGGTCGAGGGGGCCCAGCGGCGCAAGACGCCCAACGAGATCGCCCTGACCATCCTGCTGTCCACGCTGACGATCATTTTCGTGCTCACCGTCGGCGCCCTGCAGCCGATGGCCGCCTACTCCGGGAACCTGCAGGACGTCATCGTGCTGGTGGCCCTGCTGGTCTGCCTGATCCCCACCACCATTGGCGCTCTGCTCTCGGCCATCGGGATCGCCGGGATGGACCGGCTCATCCAGCGCAACGTGCTGGCCACCTCCGGTCGTGCGGTGGAAGCTGCCGGGGACGTGAGCACGCTGCTGCTGGACAAGACCGGCACCATCACCTTCGGCAACCGGCGAGCCACCGAGCTGATCCCGGTCGGGGAGGCGGCGATGGTCGAGCTGGCCGCTGCGGCCCGGCTGTCCAGCCTGGCTGACGGCACTCCGGAGGGTCGCAGCATCATCGAGCTGTGCGCGGCCGAGCACGAGCTGCTCGCCGAGCCCGATCACGTCGAGCGCGCGGCCGAGTTCGTGCCGTTCTCCGCCCAGACCCGGATGTCGGGGATCGATCTCGGCCTCGGCAGGCAGATCCGCAAGGGTGCGAGCGCCGCCGTCGCGGCCTGGGCGGGCCAGCACGGCGGTTCGGTGCCCGCCGAAGTGGACCAGATCACCGAGGCGATCTCCGAAGCCGGGGCGACCCCGCTCATCGTCGCCGAGTGGGTGGCCGGCCGGGCTCGGGTGCTCGGCGTGATCCGGCTGTCCGACGTGGTCAAGCCGGGAATGACCGAGCGGTTCGGCGAGCTGCGGGCGATGGGCATCAAGACCATCATGGTCACTGGCGACAACCCGGTGACCGCACGGGTGATCGCGGCCCAGGCGGGGGTGGACGACGTCCTCGCCGAGGCTAGCCCCGAGGACAAGATGGCGCTGATCCGCCGCGAGCAGGAAGGCGGCCGGCTGGTCGCGATGACCGGCGACGGCACCAATGACGCGCCGGCGCTGGCCCAAGCCGACGTCGGGATGGCGATGAACACCGGGACCGCCGCCGCCAAGGAGGCCGGCAACATGGTCGACCTCGACTCCGACCCGACCAAGCTGATCGACGTCGTGGAGATCGGCAAGCAGCTGCTCATCACCCGCGGCGCGCTGACCACGTTCTCTATCGCCAACGACCTGGCGAAGTACTTCGCCATCATTCCCGCGATGTTCGCCGGGATCTACCCGCAGCTGGGCCGGCTCAACGTGATGCACCTGGCCACCCCCGCCTCGGCGATCCTGTCGGCGGTGGTGTTCAACGCGCTGATCATCGTCGCGCTGATCCCACTCGCGCTGCGCGGAGTGCGCTACCGGCCGTCATCGGCGGTCTCGCTCCTGCGGCGCAACCTGCTGGTCTACGGCCTCGGAGGCATCGTGACCCCCTTCGCCGGGATCTTCCTGATCGACCTGCTCATCCGCCACCTCCCGGGGATCTGATGCTGACCACCCTGCTCCGCCAGTCCGCGGCGGGCCTGCGGGTCCTGCTGGTGATGACCGTGCTGCTCGGTCTGGCCTACCCGTTCGCGATCTACGGCCTGTCCCGGCTGCCAGGACTGCGCCACCATGCCGAAGGGTCGCTGGTCGAGGTCAACGGAAAAGTGGTGGGTTCCGAACTGATCGGAATCGATCCGGTGGCCGCGGGCGGGCCGGACCCGTACTTCCACACCCGGCCCTCGGCCAGCGCGCCGGACGTGCTCGGTCCGGGGGATCCCTCGGTGTCCGGCGGGTCCAACCTCGCCGGGGACTCCCCGACGCTGCGTGCCACCGTCACCACGCGGCGCGAACTGATCGCCGCCCGGGACGGTGTCTTTCCCCCAGATGTCCCCCCGGACGCCGTGACCGCCTCGGCGTCCGGGGTGGATCCCCACATCAGCCCGGCCTACGCGCAGCTGCAAGTGCCCCGGGTCGCCCGGGTCACCGGGCTGCCTCAGAACACGCTGCGGGCCCTGGTCGCTGCGAACACCACCGGGCGTTCCTGGGGCTTCCTCGGTGCGCCGGGAGTGAACGTATTGACACTGAACGTGGCCGTGCAGCGTGCCCGCGCTGGTTGACCAGCGGTGAACACGTTGGAAGGTGACACTGGAACCGTGGCTGAGCATGGTGTCACTCGCCGCGGCGAGCTGCGGATCTACCTTGGCGCCGCACCCGGAGTCGGGAAGACCTTCGCCATGCTCGGCGAAGGCCGGCGACGAGCCAGCCGCGGCACCGACGTCGTCGTCGGCCTGGTGGAGACCCACGGCCGGGAGCAGACCGCCACGCTGCTGGACGGCATGGAGGTGGTGCCCCGGCGCAGCGTCGCATACCGCGGCATGACGCTGTCCGAGCTGGACGTCGACGCGGTGCTCGCCCGGCGGCCGGAGGTCGTCCTGGTGGACGAGCTGGCGCACACCAACGTGCCCGGTTTGCGCAATTCTAAGCGCTGGCAGGACGTCGAGGAGCTGCTCAAGGCAGGTATCACCGTGCTGTCCACGGTGAACGTGCAGCACTTGGAGTCGCTCAATGACGTCGTCGAGCGGATCACCGGTATCGGTCAGCGGGAGACGGTGCCCGACGAGGTGGTGCGCCGCGCCGAGCAGGTCGAGCTGGTCGACATCACCCCGGAGGCGCTGCGCCGGCGGATGGCGCACGGCAACATCTACCCCGCCAGGCGCATCGACGCCGCCCTGTCGAACTACTTCCGGCCGGGCAACCTCACCGCGCTGCGCGAGCTCGCGCTGCTGTGGGTGGCGGATCAGGTCGACGTCGCGTTGCAGCGCTACCGCGCCGAGCAGCACATCACCGACACCTGGGAGGCCCGCGAGCGGGTCGTCGTCGCGGTCACCGGTGGATCAGAATCCGAGACACTGATCCGGCGAGCCGCCCGGATCGCGGCTCGTTCGGGTGGCGGTGAGCTGCTGGTGCTGCACATCCTGCGCGGTGACGGTCTAGCCGGAGCGCCGCCGGCCGCGCTGGCCCGCGTTCGCGAGCTTGCCGCAGGCGTCGGGGCGACGTTTCACACGGTGGTCGGTGACGACGTCCCGACCACGCTGCTTGAGTTCGCCCGGGGGGTCAACGCCACCCAGCTGGTGCTGGGCACCTCGCGCCGGGCCCGCATCGCCCGGTTGTTCGACGAGGGCATCGGCGCGGCGGTGGTGCAGGACTCCGGGCCGATCGACGTGCACATGGTCACTCACGATGAGGCGGGTCGCGGTCTGACGTTGCCGCCGCTGCAGGGCGCGATCCCGCACGCCCGCAAGATCACCGGATGGGTGATGGCGGTGCTGGCGCCCTCGGCGGCGACCGGGTTGGGGCTACTCGGGCGCGGGTTGTTCGACCTGTCCACCGACGTGGTGCTCTTCTTCCTAGCCACTGTGGGGGTTGCGCTGACCGGCGGGCTCGGGCCGGCGCTGGCCGCCGCGTTGGCATCCGGGCTGCTGCTCACCTTCTTCTTCACCGAGCCGCGCTACAGCCTCTCCATCGCCGAACCCACGAACGTGGTGGCGGTGCTCGCCATGGTGGTGGTGGGGGTGATGGTGGCGCTCGTGGTCGACCGTGCGGCCCGGCGCGCCGTCCAGGCCGCGCGGGCGCGCACCGAGGCCGCTTTGCTGGCGTCCTACGCCCGTACTGTGCTGACCGGCACGGATCCGGTGAACCGGCTGCTGGACACAGTGCGGGAGAACTTCGGGCTGACCTCGGTGGCGCTGCTGCAACGGCACAGCAATGACCGCCGGGGGGATGACCGTCAGGGGGAAGGCTGGCAGCGGGTGGCCGCCACGGGTCACGATCCGTGCTCGACGCCCGCCGAGGCCGACACCGAGATCATCGTGGACAACCAGACGCGACTGGCGATCCGGGGCGGGCCGGTGGTGGCGGCGGACCTGACAGTCCTGGAGGCCGCGGCGGGCCAGGCGGTGCTCGCGCTACGCCAGCAGCGGGCCGCCGAGGAGGCACTCGCCGCGCGGCGCCGCGCCGAGACCACCGAGCTGCGCACCGCCTTGCTCGCTGCGGTTGGACACGATCTGCGTACCCCGCTGACGTCCATCAAGGCAGCGGTCGGCAGCCTGCGCGACCCGCAGCTGCGGTTGTCCTCGGCGGACACCACCGAGTTGTTGGCCACCATCGAGGAGTCCACCGACCGGCTCTGTGGCCTGGTGGGCAACCTCCTCGACTCCTCCCGGCTGGCGACCGGGGCGGTACGCCCGCAACTGTTGCCGATCGGCTACGACGAGGTGGTCGCGCACGCGCTGGCCGGCCTCGACGGGTCGGACGCGGTGGCCATCGAGATCGCCGAGGATCTGCCCCCGGTGCTCGGGGACCCCGGCCTGGTAGAACGGGTGGTGGCCAACGTGGTGGACAACGGGCTACGGCATGCCCACGGTGCCGCCGTGGAGGTGCGGGGTAGCGCGCATGCGGGCCGGGTCGAGTTGCGGATCTGCGACCACGGCCCTGGCCTGTCCCCGGAAGCGGCCGAGACCGTGTTCGTGCCGTTCCAGCGGTCTGCCGATCCGTCGGAGCGGGGGGACCGGCAGCCTGGCAACGGAATCGGGCTGGGACTGTTCGTCGCGAAAGGTTTCATTGAGGCGATGGGCGGTACCCTCCGCGCCGAGGACACTCCTGGCGGCGGGCTCACCGTGGTGATCTCCCTGGCTGCCGCCCAGGCTGTGTCGGAGCCGCCCGCGTGATCCGGGTCCTGGTGGTCGATGATGAGCCCCAGATCGTCCGGGCGCTGCGGATCACTCTCGCCGCCCGTGGCTACCAGGTGCTCACCGCCGCTGACGGGACTGAGGCACTGCGCGCGGCTGCCGAGGGGCATCCCGACATCGTGGTGCTCGACCTCGGGCTGCCGGATCTGGACGGCATCGAGGTCATTGCCGGGCTCCGCGGGTGGACCAGCGTGCCGATCATCGTGCTGTCCGCGCGGACCGACTCCACGGACAAGGTGGAAGCGTTGGACGCGGGAGCCGACGACTACGTCACCAAGCCCTTCGGGATGGACGAGTTGCTGGCCCGGTTGCGGGCCGCCGTGCGCCGTTGTGCCGTCAGGCCGGATGGTGACGAGCCGGTGATCACCACCGACGCGTTCACCATTGACCTGGCTGCCCGGAAGGTGCACCGCGACAGCGTTGAAGTCCACCTGACCCCCACCGAATGGGGTGTTCTCGAGTTGTTGGTGCGCCACCCAGGCCGGCTGGTGGCTCAGCGGCAGCTGCTCAGCGAGGTGTGGGGACTGGCTTATCTAAAGGAGACCCACTACCTGCGGGTGTATCTCGGCCAGCTGCGCCGCAAGCTCGAGCCCGACCCCTCCCGGCCGCGCTACTTGGTGACCGAGCCCGGAATGGGCTACCGCTTCGAGCCGTAGGCTCTTCAAGTACCGCCGGATGCCGTTGGCTTCATGGGTCTCGGCTGGCCGCCGGTTACGGCAGCTCGTCCATTCCCAGGTCTGGGTCCAGGGCTTGCAGCGCGGCGGCGCTTCCCGTGAGCACGGGCCAGCCCCGGCGGCGAGCGGAATGCACGACGCAAGCCAAGGCTAGTGCGTCGGAGGTCAGCGCGCCCGGGTCGGCGGCGCTGGCGAGGATGCGGCCCAGTTCGGGTGCGTCGGCCTCGGTGAGTGGGTCGCGTAGCGTCACCGGCAGGTCCAGCAGGGCGCGCAGGACGTCGTGGTCAGACTCACGGGTGGCGGCGTAAGCCAGGGGCAGTGCCGCGACCGGCACAGCCACGGCCATGCCCACCTCCATCGCGGACCAGACCAGGGACTGTGCATAGGGCTCGACCCGAGCCCAAGCGGCGAGGGCGTGGTGGTCGAGCACCCAGCCACCGAAAGCTTGGCTCACGCGGCGGGGCCTTGCGACCCTAGGCGACGCGCGATGAGGTTACGAGCCCACTCCAGGGCGTAGTCCGGTGGCTTGCCGAACCGGCGATCAAGCACGGCCAGACCGTCCTCGCGGGCGCGGCGGAAGGCCACGGCCTCGGTGATGTACCGGCTGACGGACTCGACCTGACCAGACTCGGCAAGACGCTCCACAGCCTCGGCGTCCTCAATCGGCAGGGTGACGGTGATCTTCTTGGTGGTCCGCTCCCGTGGTGCCATACCGTTGACGCTATCGGTATGGCACCACTGCCGTCCAGTCGGGTGAGACGGACTCACGGGCGCCAACAGACGGAATCAAGATCAATGTCACGCCCTCCGAACACATGCACGAGACCGCCTCATCAGGCCCCACGATCCCTCGCATGCTGGTGGTGCCAGGTTAGCTCTGCGTTGTCGTCAGGTGGCCGCCGGGCTGGGACTGGCCCTACTTCTTTGCCGGCCTGACCGGCGCGCTCCCGGCGGCGGCCCGGCGCGGTGATTATCTTTGCTGAGAACCGTGACGGCCGGGGCGAGGATGGGTGCGAGATGGCGCAGGCCACGAAGAGTACGAAGGAGTTCGGTGACAAGGGCTTCCTACGGCGGTTGACGCTGGCCACGGCGTGGGGCGAGGGCCTTGACGGGTTCGACCTTGGGGTGCTCAGCGTGGTGTTGGTGCCGCTGTCGAAGGAGCTCGGGATCTCGCCGGTGTGGGCTGGCCTGATCGGGGCGTCGTCGCTGATCGGTATCTTCTTCGGCGCGCCGATCGGCGGTGTGCTCACCGATCGGTTTGGCCGCAAGCAGCTGTTCCTGATCGATATCTGTCTGTTCGTCGTCCTGGGCGTGCTGCAGGCGTTCGTCGCCGAGGGGTGGCAGCTGTTTGTCGTGCGGCTGCTGCTGGGTATCGCCATCGGGGCCGAGTACTCCATTGGCTCGTCGATGCTCTCGGAGTTCGTGCCGGCGCACGGGCGTGGCCGCCGGGTGTCCTACATGCTCGTCTTCTGGTATGGCGGCTATCTGGTCTCGGTGGTGGCCGCCTACGGCCTGCTGGAGGGCCTGGGCTGGAGCTGGCGCGCGACGCTGGCCACCAGTGCGATCCCGGCGCTGGTCGTGCTGGGGCTGCGCATCGGGCTGCCCGAGTCGCCGCGCTGGCTGATGCTGCACGGGCGCACCGACGACGCCCGCGCGATCATCGATCGCTACCTCGGCGGCGAGGAGCACATGGCCGAGGCCGACTACGGCTCGGACACCAAGGACGAGGCCGGCTGGCGGCAGCTGTTCGCCCGGGGGATGCGCTCGCGCACCTTCTTCGTCAGCACTTTCTATATCTGCGTGGTGACGCCGTACTTCGCGATCTTCACGTTTGCCCCGACGGTGTTCACGTCGCTGAAGCTGAACGAGATGGCCGGCACGATCTTCGCCAACAGTATCGCGTTCATCGGGGCGATTGTCGGCATGCTGACGATCGAGCTGATCGGGCGCCGCAAGCAGCTGATCGGCCCGTTTTGGGTCATGGCGGTGGCGTTGCTGGTCATCGGGCTGTGGGCCGGGGCGCCGCCGATGGCGCTGGTCGGTGCCTTCGCGGTCTTCGCGTTCTGCAACGCCGTGACCGGCAACCTCACGGCCGTGTACCCGATCGAGGTGTTCCCGACCGACGTGCGGGCCACTGGGGTGGGCATCGCCAACGCGTTCAGCCGGATCGGGGCCGCGGCGGGCACGTTCCTGCTCCCGGTCGGGATTGAAGCCATCGGCCTGCCGTGGTGCATGGTGGCCGGGGCGGCGATGTGCGTGATCGGCGCCGGGGTGTCCCAGCTGCTCGCCCCGGAGACCACCGGCAAGTCACTGAGCCACACCGGCGTGGTCGCCCCGCTCTCGCCGGGGATCGCCCCGGTCTAGGGTTGCGCCTCGCCGGTCACCCGGGTCGACCGCTGGTGGCGAGCAGTGGGACATCGACCTCGACGGCGGGTGGTCCGGTTGCGTGGGCTCGGGGCGCCGCCGCTTGCGGCGCCGGATGACAGTGGTGACGACAACGCGGACGACTGGACGCCCACCCGACACGACAGCTGGGCACCACCCCTGCCCACCACCCACAAACAAGATTTACAAGAGGGTTGGTCGAGGGTCCACACCAGATGATCACGCCTGTGAATTAGGGGAGGTAAGATTAGGTCATCATCAGGGGGTTAACTAGCCCGCAAGGCCACTCACGGGTGGTGATTGCCGCGCCGGCGTCGGGTGCGGGTAAGACTACCGTCGCCACTGGGTTGATGGCCGCGCTGCGGCGGCGAGGCACCACGGTGGTCGGGTTCAAGGTCGGCCCGGACTACATCGACCCGGGCTACCACGCGCTGGCCACAGGGCGGCCCGGTCGCAACCTCGACCCGGTGCTGGTGGGCGAGCGGCACATCGCGCCGCTGGCCGCGCACGGCGCCGCCGGGGCACGGTTCGCGGTCGTCGAAGGCGTGATGGGGTTGTTCGACGGTCGCACCGGCACCCCAGGCCACGGTTCGACGGCGCACGTCGCGGCCCTGCTGGGCGCCCCAGTGCTGCTGGTGGTCGATGTGCGCGGCCAGGGCC
>JBOHFY010000453.1:0-6463 GCA_050699895.1 Pseudonocardiaceae bacterium | reverse complement strand
CCGGGAACGTCCATTCGTCAACCTGCGGCTTGATCACCAAACGGCGGGCGCCCGACCGGCGCTCCAACCCGGTCATGTCAATCTCGTTGTCGAAGTGCCCGATATTGCCTAGGATCGCCTGGTGCTTCATCCGCGCCATGTGCTCCACGGTCACGATGTTCTTGTTCCCGGTGGCGGTAATAACGACGTCCGCGCGCTCGATGAGGTTGTCCAGGGTGTCGACGGTGAAACCATTCATCATCGCCTGCAGCGCACAGATCGGGTCCACCTCGGCCACCACCACGCGAGCGCCTTGGCCCGCCAGCGCCTCCGCACACCCCTTACCGACATCCCCATAGCCACAGACCAGCGCCAACTTCCCGGCCAGCAGCACATCCACCGCCCGGTTGATCCCATCCACCAGCGAATGCCGACACCCGTACTTGTTGTCAAACTTCGACTTCGTCACCGAATCGTTGACGTTGATCGCCGGGAACAACAGCTCCCCCGTTGCGGCCAACTGATATAACCGATGGACCCCCGTGGTGGTCTCCTCAGTCACGCCGCGGATGCCCTCGCCGATCGCGGTCCACTTCCCCGGCGTATCGGCCAACGAGGTCCGCAGCACGTCCAGGAACACCTTCCATTCATCCGAATCGTTCCCGTCCTCGGCGGGTACCACCCCGGCCTTCTCGAAGGTCGTTCCTTTGTGGACCAGCATGGTGGCGTCCCCGCCGTCATCCAGGATCATGTTCGGCCCGGCGCCGTCGGGCCAGGTCAACATCTGCTCGGTGCACCACCAGTACTCCTGGAGCGTCTCACCTTTCCAGGCGAAACAGGGCACTCCGCGCGGCTGTTCGGCGCTGCCGTGCGGACCCACCACCACCGCGGCCGCGGCATGATCCTGGGTGGAGAAGATATTGCACGACGCCCACCGGACTTCCGCGCCGAGACTGACCAGGGTCTCGATCAACACGGCTGTCTGGATGGTCATATGCAGCGACCCCGAGATCCGCGCCCCGCGCAACGGGAAAACGTCCGCATACTCCCGTCGCAGCGTCATCAAACCCGGCATCTCATGCTGCGCCAACCGGATCTCATGACGGCCGAAATCAGCCAGCCCCAGATCCGCGACGGCGAAATCGATACCACTGCGGTGTTGCAATCTCTGCTCGGTCGCGGCAATGGTCATAAGTGTTCCCCCTTCTCCTTAAGTCGCGCGCACGGTGTGCACGTGGTCGGCCACCTCGGCCGCGCTGTCTGGCCCGTACGCTTCGCTGAACCGCCCCAGGAATATCTCGGGCTCGAACGTGTGTTCCTGGGTGCCGATCGACTCAATCACCAGGGTGGCCAGCATGCAGCCGAGTTGCGCGGCCCGCTCGTCACCCACACCCCAAGCGACGCCGGCCAGGAAGCCGGCCCGGAACGCGTCGCCGACGCCGGTGGGGTCCACCTTGGCCAGCTCCCGCGGCGGAGTCACCGAGATCACCGGTTCGCCTGGCCGCTGCACGGTCACGCCCTTGGCCCCCCGGGTCATCACCGAGACGCCCACCCGCGCCAGGATGTCCGCCTCACCCCAGCCGGTCTTGCGCTCGAGCAGGCCTCGCTCGTAGGTGTTGGTGAACAGGTAGTTCGCGCCCTCGACCAGCTGCGTGATCGCCTCACCGTCGAGCGAGGAGAGCTGCTGGGAAGGGTCCGCGGCGAACGGGATACCGAGGTCCCGACACTCCTGGGTGTGCGCCAGCATGGCCGTCGGGTCGTTCGGGCCCACCACCACGAGATCGGTCCCGCCCAGGCGGTCCACGATCGGCGCCAGCGCGATGTCCCGGGACTCGCTCATCGCGCCGGCGTAGAACGACGCGATCTGGTTCTGGTCGGAGTCGGTGGTGCACTGGAACCGGGCGGTGTGCAAGGTCCGCGACACGTGCACCGCGCTGGTGTCCACCCCGTGCGCGCAGAGCCATTGCCCGTACTCGGCGAAGTCGGCGCCGACCGCGCCCACCAGCACCGGCGCCAGCCCGAGGCAACCCAGGTTGAACGCGATGTTGGCCCCCGCCCCGCCTCGGCGAATCGCCAAGTCCTCCACCAGGAAGGACAGTGAGAGATTCGCCAGCTGATCGGGCACGATCTGCTCGGCGAACCGGCCGGGGAAGACCATCAGGTAGTCGGTGGCGATCGACCCCGTGACGATGATGCGCACTACGCCCCCCTTCAGAGCCTTAGACCGCTGCCGGCTGCGCACTGGCGGGTAACCCGGCGGACTCGCGCAGTTCCGCCGCCTTGTCGGTCCGCTCCCAGGTGAAGTCGGGATCGTCACGTCCGAAGTGGCCATAAGCGGCGGTCTTAGCATAGATCGGCCGGTGCAGTCGCAGGTAGCCCCGGAAGGCCGCCGGGCGCAGGTCGAAGTGCTTCCCCACCAGCTTCTCGATGGTCGTGCGGGGTACCCGCTCGGTGCCGAAGGTCTCCACCAGCAATGACAGCGGCCGGGCCATCCCGATCGCGTAGGCCACCTGGACCTCGACCCGATCCGCCAGGCCGGCAGCCACGATGTTCTTGGCCACGTATCGGGCCGCGTATGCCGCAGAGCGGTCCACCTTGGACGGGTCCTTGCCGGAGAACGCGCCGCCACCGTGCCGGGCGAACCCACCGTAGGTGTCCACGATGATCTTCCGGCCGGTCAGCCCGGCATCACCGACCGGCCCGCCGATCACGAACCGCCCGGTCGGATTGACGAACAGGTTGCGCGCCAGCTCGGCTTCGTCATAGAAGCCGGCGGGCAGTACCGCGAGCACCACGTGCTTCCACAGGTCGGCCCGGATCTGCTCCGCAGTGGCCTCCTCGGCGTGCTGGGTGGAGATCAGCACCTTCTCCACCCCGATCGGCACGTGATCCCGGTAGCGGACGGTAACCTGAGTCTTGCCGTCGGGCCGCAGGTAGGGCAGCGTGCCGTTCTTGCGCACCTGCGCCAGCCGCCAGGACAGCCGGTGCGCCAGAGCGATCGGCATCGGCATCAGCTCGGGGGTCTCGTTCGTGGCGTACCCGAACATCATCCCCTGGTCACCCGCACCGGCGCTGTCCAGCTCGTCCTCGGACAGCTTCCCGCGCCGCTCCGCCGCCACGTCGACGCCCTGGGCGATGTCCGGCGACTGTTTGTCCAACGCGGTGATCACCGCGCAGCTGTGCCCGTCGAAACCGAAGCTGCCGTTGTCGTAGCCGATCCGGCAGATCGTGTCGCGCACGATCTGGGTGTAGTCCAGCGCCCCTGGTGTGGTGATCTCCCCGGCCAGCACGACCATCCCGGTGGTGATCAGGGTCTCGCACGCCACCCGCGAGTTGGGGTCCATCGTCAGCGCCGCGTCCAGTACCGCGTCGGAGATCTGGTCAGCGATCTTGTCGGGGTGGCCTTCGGTCACCGACTCGGAGGTGAACAGGTACTCAATGGTCTCCAACTGGGGCATCGAATCACGCTCCTTGCTCGACGGTCGGTGCCGGCGAGGTCGTTGTTCATTGATGATCAACTTATCGGCGGGGAAGGTGTCCAGCGCTCGATGGATGCGCGCCGCGATGAGCTGCGCGGACTCGATCCGCTCGGTCTTGACGCCCACCACCCCCAACCCGAGCGCACGACCCCACTCGACCCGCTGGATCACTTCTATGTCCTCGTATCCTCGCCGAGCGAACTCGAAGATGAGTTGGTCCACATTCGCGTCGAGTACCGCGGGGAACAGAGAAGTCGTAGTGGCGTTCCCAGGACGGCCGGGCGTAGCGGTTGCCGTAGCAGACGTGCAGCCCCCACGTGACGTCCACGCCCGTGGTCACGATATTGATCGCCTCCACCGCGACGCCCACGTCCTCGGGATAGCCCGCCAGGAACGGCTCGTCGATCTGCAACAGCCGCGCGCCCTCGGCGGCCAGCGCCCGCGCCTCGGCGTTGAGCACCCGCGCCAACGCCCGAACCAGGTCGGCGGAGCGCGAGTACGCCTTGTTCTGGATCCGGCGGGACAGCGAGAAGGGTCCGGTGCAGGAGAACTTGACCGAGCGATCGGTGTGCTGGCGGGTGAAACGCTCGAGCCATTCCGGGACCGAGTAGGACCCCACCACCGTCGTGGGCAACACCGGCAGGGCCATGTCACTCCCGTACCTGGGCGGTCATGGTGACGGTGTGGGTGCCCGCCCGGTGCGCGAAAGGCTGGTAGTCGACGTCGAAGCCCTTGCGCCGTCCGATGTGCGCCAGCATCGCCTCCGCGAGCAGAGCCGGGCCGAGTCGCAACAGCTTGCGGATCAGTTCCGGTACCTGGTCAGGCGAGACCGACACCGGCTGCCCGATCTTGGCGGCCGCATCCTTGGGCAGGTAGGCCCTGGTCTGCACGATGTAAGTGCGCCCGCCGAGCTGCGCGACCTCGTCGGTCGGCAGGTTGTCATAGGCATTGGAGATGTACACCAGAAAGATCTTGTGGCGTAGGAAGCCCAGCGCGGTCCGGGGTGTCGTAGCGTCCAGGACGAAGGAGCTGACGTGCTGCGCGTGGTCGGCGACCGCGACTCGAGCCAGTTCCAGCACATGCGGAGAGTAATCGCACAGGAGGTACCCAAGCTCAACGACGTACAGCTCCTCGGGCAGCGCAGTGCGGGCGGCCAGACAGTCCCACAGCGTGAACAGGCCGCTGATGATCTCCCGTACTGCGTCCCGGTTGCGGGCGTCGCTCTGCCCGCCCGGCAAAGCCTGCTCATAGCGGCGACTGGTGGGCAACCACGGCTCGAGGTAGATCCGGGAGGAGTCGACATCGCCGGAGCGGGCCCGAATCAGTTCGCCAGTAAGCTGTTTGAGAGGCACCTCGCCGCTGCGGCGGACGTCGATCGCGACCTCCATCTCATCCTCGATCAGCACCGCCGCGAGTGGCACCGGCGTCAGCTCCGACTCAGGACCGGAAGCCGCCAGGATCGGCCGAATGTCGACGACGTCACGGAAGTTGTTGCGGTACTGGATCCAGTCGCACACTACGCGGACCCGGCCCGCTCGAGGAGTTCGGGAATGTCCTGCTCGTAACCGAAGGCCATGACGTGCGCACCAGCGACACCAGGGATCTCGGTGAGCCGCTGGATGATCTCGACGCAGATCGCCATGCCCTCATCGGCCACCCGGTGCGCCGGCACGCCGCGCAGCCGGCGAACCATGGCCTCAGGCACGTGGATCCCGGGCATCTTGGTGGCGATGTACTCCAGCGCGCGCAGGGACCGCACCGGTCCCACGCCCGCAATGACTCCACATCTGTGGTCTATCCCCAAATCACGGACGTCGGTCATAAAGTGTTCGAAGATGCCGAGGTCGAACACGGCTTTGGCGTCTGGGTGATCACCGAAGCGGGAGTGGTCGCCGGTGAGCAGCAGAATATTGGGTATACCCAGGGTCGCGGCCGAGATCAGGTCGGACTGCAGGGCGATCCGGTTGCGGTCCCGGCAGGTCAGCTGCATCACCGGCTCGACGCCCGCGGCGCGCGCCAGCAGGCTGCCCGCGAAGCTGGACAGCTGGACGTGGGCACTCTGGTCACCCTCGGGTGCCGCTCCAGCCAGGCCGCTAGCCCGCAATAGACCGGCCGCAGCTGCAGCCGGTACAAGGCCCGCGCCGACAAGGACGGCGTGACCGGCGTGGGCCAGCCCGTGTGGCGCCGCTCGGGGGCGGCGCCGGCCCGATCAGGATGTCGCGGATTTACCATCAGGGACCCGACGGAGGAGGTTGACACCAGCTCCACGCAGCCGCGCGACCGTCGCGCGGAGATGCTCGATCTCCCGGTGGAATATCTCGACGGTGTTGTCCACCTCGGGCACCAAGGCAGCGTCCTCAGTCGCGAGCAGGGGGCATCCACTGTGCGGGCAGTTGAGCTCGCGCACCGTCTCACCTTCCCGACGCCGCCGCAACCTCTCGTGTGAGGCGAGCCACACCACCAGTGAACGGGGAGCCCAGGTGCGGAACAACCGGGTGCCGGCACGAAATCACTGTGCTCGCATTTGTGGCATGGCCACAACCCCGGGCCGCGCGGCGGCGTCGGCTACGCTGCGGGCGCCGCCAGCGCTCTGGGAGACCTTACGATGAGGGTTATTCAGCCGGTCGTGTAGAAGTGCAGGCCAATCACGGCTGAGATGGTCATCGCGAATGTTGCAAGGGGGCGACGGTAGTCGGTGTGCATGATTCTCCAGGTCTTGAAGTTGGCGATTTTCTGTTCAATGACGTAACGAATCTTGTTGATCTGCGTGTTGAACTCTTTCTCCCAGTCCAGGAGTTCCCGGTGGACGGGTTTCTTGATGGGGGTGATCATATCTTGGCCGATATACCCCTTGTCGCCCATCCAGTTGCCGGGATCACATGTCAGGAGGACCCCGGATTCACTCAGGCAGTACGAGTCGTGACGATTTCCGTTAATCGGGTCGGAGATCCACGCAAGGTTGCCACTCGAAGTGCAGGCTACCTGGACGTTCATGCCGGTGGTCT
>JBOHFY010000452.1:0-5747 GCA_050699895.1 Pseudonocardiaceae bacterium | reverse complement strand
TCTTCACCAACACCAAGCGGGGTAATGGAGAATGCGACAATCATGACCGGCTCCTTTCTGTCACAGTGACTCACCTAACACCATAGAACCCCCAGGCACGCCCCGAACTAATGAGGCTGCGCCTCGGACCGCCGAGTCTGTGGGCACGCCAGATGGTCCCTGCGGCTTCCTGAGCGCAAGCTCCCGCAGGGACTCCGGTCTGGGGTGGCTGACCGTCGCCATCCGCTGCGCCGAATCGGGCGACCTAAACCTCAGTCGCCGTCGTTGTGCCACCCATCGTGGCTGGTCAGGCGGTCGAAACGCCTGTGTGGGAGCGGACGAGTAGAACGCTACGTCTTCTTAGGAACTTGGCTCAAGTGTCAACGTGCTAGGGACCAAGGAGCCCTACGTCCCGTCCGAGACCGCGCTCGGAAGGGATGGCCCCTGACGGGGCAGCGTCGGCCGCCGGTGATCGTGGGTGAGGGTGGGATCACTACGGTGTCGCGGTGCTTGACGAGCTCACCGAACGTTATGGCGATCTTCTGGCCGGCAGCTATGACTGCGTGGATCGCATCGTGCTCAACGCCTATTTCTCGCTGGGTCACAACCCGGGTGGGTTTCGGGTGTGGTGGCGGCGGTGGCATGAGGGCAGTGATGAGGAACTGGACAACACGCATCTGATGCGGATGGCCGGCCGGTTCGCCCGTCGCGTGCGAGCTTGGGCCGGTGCCCACCAGGTCCCGGTCATCGATTGTCGGCGTGGTGAGCGCAAGCATCAGCTTGCTGAGGAGTACCTGGCCAGCCACTCGGTGGGACCAGGGGTGTTTCTCATTCTGGTGGCGCGGGCCTCGGCGGCGGTGTGGGAGGTCACCCGCTCCAGTAACGGAGTGCTCGTCAACCTGGCCAAGAAGATGGCCTTCGTCAACCACTATTCCTTCCACATCATGGACCCGGAGTGGGGACATGTGACGATCAAGATGTCTGGGCATCCGCCGTTCGCCGCGCAGGTCATCCTCAACGGCCACGAGTACGTCGCCGCGGCCGCGCGGGAGGCCGGGATCGGATTCACTAAACAAGGCAACTGTTTCACCGCGGTCGCCGACCCGCAGGGCCTAGCTCAGGTCGCGGACACCTTGTCGCACCCCGCGACGATAGGGCGCCTGAGCCAGGTCTGCGACCACTGGATCTATTCGGCCTGCCTGTGCTTCGGCCTGGACCTCGACGAGCAGACCCGCGGCGGCTTCCGCTACGAGTACTCGGTCTACCAGGCCGAGTACACCCCGCAACCTGGTGTTCAAGGTCGGCGCCCAGATGGAGAAGGTGTTCGACCGCATAGTCGATCGGACCCGCTCTCGGCTGGACGTGCCTACCCTGCGCACGCTGTTCGGCGCCAAACAACGCCCTGGGCGCAACGGCGGTTCCGAGCTGTCGCTCCAGCTCGCAGCCATGATCGAGACACCTCGGTATGACCTGACCATGTTCAAGGTCCACTTCGGGCTCTTGACGTTGAAGGCCTACACCAAAGGCGAACACGTGCTGCGCTTTGAAGCGATCACCCACAACACCAAACAACTGCGCTGCGGCCGCGTACTCGAGAAATTCCCCGAGATCACCAACCGGCTCGCCGGCATGGTCGAACGGTTCGCCACCGCGCTGGACTGCGTCGATGTCGGCTTCCTGCCCGATGGCACACTCGACGAGCTACCGCTGCCCACTCGGATCGGAGCAACCCGAATCGGCGGTGTCGACCTGAACAAACCCCGGATCCGTTCCACCCTGGCCGCGGTACTCGCCCTCTCGGCGGCACCCGGCGGGTTCACCGTCACAGACCTCACCGCCAAGGTCCACACGATAACCGGGCAGACCGACTACACCACCCGCCAAGCCGCCTACGACCCGCGCAAGCTACGCGGCAAAGACCTGATCACCAAACCCGGCCGATCCCGGCGCTACCACATATCACCACCAGCAACCCGCACCATCGCCGCCCTCCTGACACTGCGCGACCAGGTCATCAGCCCCATCCTGGCCGGTATCCGCAGCCCACGACTGGGACGCAAACCCACCACCTGGACCCCCATCGACCGCGACTACGAAACCCTCCGGATCAACATGCAGACCCTCTTCCACGACCTCGGCATCACTACCACCACCGGCGCCGCCGCGGCATAGACAACTTTTTGCCGATCCGGGTCCCGCAAGCGCCTAGGACGGCGGGCTGCCGGCCCCATACGATTTCCAATTCCACTCGGCTGTGTTCAGGCGGGTACGCGGGGTCGCCGAACGCAGGTCAGCGGAGACGAGGGAGGCGGTGGGAGTGGTCCGAGCCGTACTGAACTGAGCGCTAGACTGAGCCCCCGCAATCCGCTGTGTGCTGTGGTGCGTGATCGTCTGTGTCTCGTGGGGGTTGTCGCGTGGGGGGATAATCCCTGTCCGGGGTTGGAGCAGAGCCGTATGCGCGGCCGGCTTGTGCGCCGTGGCTGACTACCTCGCGCGCTCTGATTATCTCCGGGCGGTGGTGGCGGGTTACCGCTGCCGTCTGGGGCTCAGCTGGGGGAGCGGTGTGGCGTCAGCCACACACAGTGACTGATGATCCCCGCTGGGTAGCGGTGGCCGTGGTGCAACGACGACGGCGTGGCGTCCACGGGCCCAGTCTGACCCCATCCACACCAGACAGCCGAACACCCCAGCCCCGTCACCCTGACAGTGCCCATCCGAGGGTGTCGCCCTGGGTGCGGAGCCGACTGCGCGCGTCCCGGCCCGCGCGGCGACGACCGGGCCGCGATCTGCTCCGGCTGGGCGGGGTTCACCACCTCATTCCCGGGGCACGCTTGCTCACCCGGGTACGGGCATGATCCTCACGCGCCCGCGACCCGACCATGACACGGACCCCGACACTCGGGGACGCGCCCCGCGATCATGTCCCTGGCCCGCGAGGACACCAAGTCTTGATCATGGTCTCGGGGGTTTGCCGCACCCTCCCCACGCGGCATACCCTGAGGTCATTCTCACGCGACCGGGAGGTGCGAGAGTGGGTATGGATGCGCAAGCCCCGCCGCCAGTGCGGCGTCACCAGTTTACGACTACCGATCCCGACCACGCCCACGCGTTCATTCAGCAGAGTTATTCCGACCACTCCGTGCGGCTCTCGGGTGGCTCGGAGGGGTTCACTTTTACTCAGACCGTGACCAGTTCCCCCAGTTTCTCGGTGGGGCGGATGCATTACGGCCTGGTTGGCAAGGTGCGCTTTGAGTCCCTCGGGGGTAAGCTAGTGTAGATAGGTGTGTTCTGCTTTACTTTTGTGGCATAGGGTGGAATAATTCGTCCATGGAACTTTCGGAGCAGGATCGCGCCGAGCTTCAAGCGGCGGTTGGATCGGGATCGTATGATGGATCGGTGTCGTCGCGAGCGCAGATTGTGCTCTGGCATGACCAGGGATACCCGAAAGTGGAGATCGCCACGATGTCGGGGGCGTCGCGGCCGACGGTGGATAAGTGGCTGGCGCGTTATGAGCGGTTCGGTCTGGAGGGTCTGGTAAGCAGGACCTCGCCCGGTGGGCCGCGTCAGATCCCGGACCGGATTCGGGCGAAGGTTCTGGCATTGACCAGGGCGACGCCTCCCTCGACGCTGGGGATCTCCCATTGGTCCTCCACGGAGATGGCTCGGTATATCAAGAAGACCGAGGGTGTGTATGTGTCGCAGACGTGGGTGTCGCGACTGTGGCGGGAGAACGGCTTGAAACCGTGGCAGCAGGGGACGTTCAAGATTTCGAAGGACCCTGATTTCGAGGACAAGGTCCGCGATGTCGTCGGTCTGTACCTGGATCCTCCGGAGGGGGAGGTGGTCGTGTCGGTGGACGCGAAGTCGGGTATCCAGGCGCTGGACCGCACCCAGCCACTGCTGCCGATCGACTTCGGCAAGACTCAGAAGCGTACGTTCGACTACGCGCGGATGGGGACCACGGATCTGTACGCCGCGATGGATATCCGGACGGGTAAAGTGATCAGTTCTTTGTCGGAGACTCACGCGACTCCTGATTTTCTCCGGCTGATGAAGAAGGTCGTCGCTGCCTATCCAGACCAGAAGGTCCATGTGGTCCTCGACAATGCTTCTGTGCACCTGTCGGGCGATACCGAGAAGTGGCTTGCCAAGCAGAACGGGCAAGTTGTTTTTCATTTCACCCCCACCGGGGCGTCGTGGATGAATCAGATCGAGATCTGGAATGGCATTATTGCGCGGAAGTTGATTCGGTGTGGCACGTTCAGGTCAGTGAAAGCGCTGAATCGGGAGATTGAGGCGTTCGTCAAGCACTGGAACAGTGATTGTAAGCCCTTCAAGTGGACGGCTACAGCGGAGGAGATCCTTGGCAAGGTTCGCACTATCACGGCTCGCATGGAGGCGCTTCTGCGTGCCACTGAGATTGACGACGTAGCCCGCCAGGCAGCGTAAAGAAAAATATATCTTCTTACACTAGTCATCCTGCAACTCCTCAGCGGGTTCATCCAGTTCGACGTGGGGCGGGAGACCGTGTGCGCTACCCGCGCGCAGCCGGTGCTCGCGTCGCCATCACGGTTGATTCATGGCGACTGGGACGACTTCGAGGTCGGGGTGGTCGTGCTTGACCCGGCCATGGTGGCCGACTATGCCGCTGGTGGCGTGGGCATCCACCCGGCCCGCCTGGAGTTCACCGGTATGGAGCCGGTGTCGCCTCTGATGGCCCAGCATTGGCGCTCGGTGGTGCACCACACGGCCCGCGAGGTGCTGCCCAACCCTGAGGCCATGGCCAGCCCCCTGATCGTCGGGCAGACCCAGCGGCTGCTGGCGTCATCGCTGCTCACCACGTTTCCCAACACCGCCCTCACCGGCTCCACCACTGTCCCGGTGGGTGTGGTCGAGCCGGCCGCGGTGCGCCGCGCACTCGCGTTCATCGACGCCCACGCGGGCGAGGACATCGGGATCGCCGAAATCGCCCAGGCCGCCCGGGTGGGCACCCGGGGGCTGCAGCACGCCTTCCGCCGCTCCCGTGACACCACCCCGATGCAGTACCTACGCCAGGTCCGCCTCACTCACGCGCACCGTGAGCTGCTCGCCAGCGACCCCACCCAAGGCGACACCGTCAGCGCCATCGCCGCCCGATGGGGCTTCCCCCACGCCGGGCGCTTCTCGAAGACCTACCGTGACACCTACGGCCACTCCCCCCACCAGACACTCCACCAGTAAGAATGGCCGGATGCCGTCATCGACCTCACGACCCAGCCTATCCACACAACGAGTCGACTGGTCATCGCGCGAACGTGTGAGTTCACGGTGAGACCCCATGCCTATGAGGGTTGGTTCTGACCAGGCGCGGAGAGCCCACTGACAGCCTCACTCGCATCAGACCGTGGCACTCGCACCACTGGCCGCATCATGAGACTCTGTGGTGACTTCTACTGTGACCCGCCCCGCCGGTAACCTCGTGATCGGCACCGGTGGGGCGGTGGCGCTGCCGCTGCTTGTGACGCCGGCAGCGCGACATCAAGCCGGAGTCCGGAGTGTCTCCCGTGTACCGGACGCTCATCTCGCTCGCGCCTGACCCGGCACGTCCGCCGTCCTCCGGCGTATCCAGTCAGGTGGCGCTCGCGTGGGGGAAGGACACGCTGCGGCCGAACTCGAACACCTTCACCTCATCCGGTTCCACCTCGGCTTCGACCGGGCCCTGGCAGTCCGCCAGGTAGTAGACCGCAGCGCTCGTGTCGGTCTGGTTATCCACCCGCATGGGGTACGAT
>JBOHFY010000451.1:0-1785 GCA_050699895.1 Pseudonocardiaceae bacterium | reverse complement strand
GGCCGTCGGGGTCTGCTGCGTGGCCGCCGGCCGGCGGAGCGGACAGGTCCAGGCGCCGATCGGGTCGTAGCACGACGGTGCCGTAGGGAGTCATGTTGGTGTGGAACAGTGGGGTCAGGCCGCGCCGGTCGACGTCGGTGAGCGCGTAGGCCCACTCGGGCTCGGCGAGGGCGTCCTGGATCATCAACGTGTTGATGTAGCCGAGGCAGCTCTGCAGGATCTGTAGGCACAGCATGCCCAGTTCCTGCTCCTCGCGCCGGTTGGAGGCCAGCTCGCCGCGCTTGCCGAAGCGGATGTAATCATTGACTCCGTTGTAGTTCTCCACCACGTTGAGCCCGGACTCGGTCTCGCGTTGAAGGTCTCTGTTTCGGAGCCAGTGGGCCAGGAAGATGGTGCGCTGGGCGCAGCCGACCTCCATCATCGCGGAGTAGGCGGGGTGGGTGGTCTCGCCCTGGAAGCGGCGCAGCAGGGCTTCGGTGGAGGCGGTGCCTTGGCGGATCGCGGTCGCATACTTGATCATCAGGTCGTAGTTGTTCTCGATGATCTCGGGCCTGATCGGGCGGGTCAGCGCCGGGCCGAGCAGTGGGTAGGAGAAGCGGTCGGTGCGTCCGGGCAGGTAGAGCTTCATGACGTTGATCTGTTTGAACCGGGCGACCAGGTCGAAGTTCAGCAGTCGGGTGATGCCGAAACCGATGATTGTTGTTACCTGGACATCCTGCCCCTCGTTGAGGGTCAGGCGCGGCCGGTCGGGCCGTCGAATGCGACGGTTCCGGGGGTGTATGTGCGGGTACGGCAGCAGCGCGGTGAGGATGGGTTTTGCCGGGTCGATTTGCTGGATGGGGGTGGCGAGCCGGTCGAGGTCGTGTCGGGGTTCCTGCGGTTCCTGGCGGCTCGGGACTGCTCGCCCAATACGCTCGTCTCTTATGCCTACGATCTCCGCCATCTGTGGCGGTTCTTCGACCGTGATGGTCTGAGCTGGGCAGAGTTCGCTCCGCGGCACTCGATCGCGTTGCTGGAGTACCTGCGGTCGGTGCCGTCGCGCAGGCCTCGGCAGCGGATGACCTTGACGGTTGTGGTCGACGCGGATGGTCCGGCGACCAAGCTGGCCGCGACCACGGTGAACCGGATTCTCGCTGCGGTGTCTTCGTTTTATGAGTACGTCATCATGGCTGGGATGTTCGATCGGCTGAATCCGATCGAGAAGCGTCCGGATCCGGCTTTGCAGCGGGTCTCGGCACGGCATCGCCCGTTCATGGGCGGCGCCAGCCGGCAGCGGCCGATCCGCCGTGCGGTTCGGGTCAAGACGGTCCAGCGGGTTCCGCGTCCGCTGAGCCAAGACCAGGTCGCGGCGCTGCTGGCGCAGCTACGCAGCAGCAGGGATCGGGCGATTGTGCTGCTGATGCTGCAGGGCGGGCTGCGCCCGGGTGAGGTCCTCGGTCTGCATCTGGAGGACATCGCCTACGGACGGCGGCGGGTGGTGGTGCGTCACCGTGACGACCACCCGAAGGGCGCGCGCTCCAAGTCCCGCTACGAGCGGGTGGTCGACCTGCATGAGCCCGAGACGTTGGCCATCATCAGCGCCTATGTGATGGACGAGCGCCCAGCCGATTGCGACTGTCCGTTGGTGTTCCTGATTGGCGGCGGTGGGCAGCGGCGGCTCGAGGCGCTGAGCTACGACGGGCTGGTGAAGATGTTCACCCGGGCTACCACCAGGGCCGGGATCCGCACACCGTGGGTGACCCCGCATGCCTGCCGACACACCCATGCCACCGCAATGTGGGAGGG
>JBOHFY010000450.1:0-25366 GCA_050699895.1 Pseudonocardiaceae bacterium | reverse complement strand
CCACGCAGGTCATGCCGAACGCCGTCGAGTAGAAATGCGCGGCCTGCCGCGCGTTACCGACCGCGAAGGCCACGTGGTCCATGCCGATCACTGGGAACGGGTCCGGCCCGAGGTCGTGCGCGACGCCGCCGATCAGAGCGTCCACGTCGGTGTCGCCCGGCATCCCGACGTGGCTGCTCGGCAGCCTGGACGATGTGCTCACCCCACGATGCTAACCCCGGCGCCGAGATCACCGAGACTGCTGAGGTGGGGCCGACCGCAGCCCGGACGACGCCATCATGTCGTCCGATCAGTCGTGTCGTCGAGGTACCGAGCGGCCAGTCCGAGTGTGTCTACGGGGTGAGCGCCCCCTCCGAGGTGCGTCAGCCCGAACAACACCGCCGCACCCGCGCGGTCTCGCGCGATCTCCACAGCGTCCCGCATGGCCACGCCGCGTCCGAGTAGCCCAGCGAGCAACGCCGAGTGAGCACATCCGGCACCGTGGTCTGCGTCGACATCGTGCCGCATGCCTGCGGTGACGTAGTGCCGGTTGCCGTCGAAGAACCAGTCGCCGGGCTGGTCACGGCTGGAGCTGACGACCACCGACCGAGCACCGAGTCGGGCGAGCCGCTCGGCGAGTTCCCGGTGGTTGTGCTTTCCTGGGTCGCTCCCAGCCAGCAGTTCGGCCTCCCGCAGATTCGGTGTGATCACGTCAGCAATCGGAAACAGCACATCGATGACCGTTCGGCGGATGCGGTCGCCGTCACCGGAGAGCCAGCCGCCCGCGGCGGTCACCATCACCGGGTCGAGGACGACCGGCATCTCCACGGCGGCCAGAGCCGCTCCGATGAGCTCGACGACCTCCACGCTCCACGTTGTCCCTACCTTGATCGCCCGGATCGGGAGGTCGTCGAGCACGGCGCCGAGCTGATCGGAGATCACATCCAGCGGAATTGGGCACCTGGTGCGTACCCCGATGGTGTTCTGCGCGGTGACGCCGACGACGACGGTCGCGGCGTAGCATCCGATCGAGGCGAAGGCTTTGATATCACCCTGGATTCCCGCCCCACCGACGGAGTCACTGGATCCGATCGTCAGGCACGCGATCGGTGCGCTGTTGGCTGTCGACATGGTCGACTTCTCCTCAGATCTCGCACCGACGCGGGTACCGGTCCTGCCACAGGTTCTCGATGGCGCTCGCGTAGAGCGGGTCGAGGAACTCCAGCAGGTTGGGGTCAACGACGGTGCTGAACCTGCGCTGGGCGTGCAGCGAGAACAGCGCAACGATCTGCGCCCAGTACGGCGCGAGACCGAGTGCCTCAATGTCGTGTCGCTGCAAGGTCACCCGTCTTAGGCGCAGTGCCTCCTCCAGCTCGAGGACCACGCCGATCGCGGGCCAGTTGTCGCCGGGAGGCATGGCGGGGAATGGGTCGTCGCAGAGGGTAGTGCCGCGCGAGGCCAGAACGCGGTCGGCGAGTGGCTGATCAGGCTCGTAGAGGTGGTAAGAGCCCGCGACGTGAATGTAGGAGCCCATCTGCAGGCCGAGCTGGGTGGCCAGTAACTCCTGCAGGAAGGTGAACGAGAAGACGTCGCTCACGGTGCCCCGGTAGGCGTCGTTGGCCCGCATGAACGACACGGCATGCAGATCGCCTTCTCGAATCATGTACTGCAAGCCGATGGTGCACGCGACGTCGACGTTGCCCTCGATCAGAAGCTCCTCGGGCGCGAAGATCTGGATTAGTGCGCGCTTAGAGTCCGGGTCAGCGCGAAGCGTCTTCATCACGCTGTCCCACTGGTTGAACCCGGCTCCGCCGAAGTTGAAGATGCGCGGCCCGTACGCGGTCCCGCGCAAGGTCCTGCCGTCGGCGGAGTACTTGCGCATTGAGGGCGCGTAGAATTCTATGAACTTGACCGAGTTCTGGGCGGAGAGATACCACAGGGCCTCGGCGAAATTGAAGACAATGTTGGTCCGCCGCTCTGGAGTCCTGATCATCCTTTCCCGGGGGTTGCGCAGCCGGTAGGTCAGTCCGAGGATCTCGTGGCTGCGGAACCCCCGGGGTGCGTTGACGAATTCCGGGTGGGCCCGGACCAGCGTGAGGTTCGCCAGGTACGCGTCCTCGAAGGTGTCGTAGATCATGGGAGTCATGTGTGCGCCAACCCTGCGTCTCCGAGGTGCACATATTTTTGACGGTTCATACAGGCCACAGAAACCGCATTGGCCGGCGGCCGGACCGGGTCAGGTGTGTTCCACCGTCGATGTCATGACGGAAACCAGGGCCTCGTCGAGTGCCGACATCTCGAAATTTCCGTCGTCGGTTTGTACGATCGTCGTGGGCACGATGCGCCGAAGTCCGTAGAGCATCGGGGCGTAGTCTTCGTCGCGTTCCAGCAACAGAACGACGGGCTTGCCGAGGGCGGACGCCCAGCCGAGTTCGATGTGCGTGCCCAGGGACGCCGGTGGCCCGGGTACGGCGACCACGACGTCGGACGCGGCCATCTCGTCGTAGTCGAGCTGGATGAACTCGCCCGGCTCGAGAAACGCCTCTCCCCACTTCTCGCGCTTGTGCGCGTTGAACACCGTGCAGCCGCTCGACTCGAAGTGGTTGATCAGCTTCTCGAAGCGCTCCCGCTGCCTGTGCGGCATCCGTCCAGTCGCCGGATCGACGAGCTTGATGAAGGGGCCGGCCACGAACACCGTGGTCAGCCCGAGTTGCCGTACGACGGTCGACCCGACGTTCGCGGCTTCATTCGCCGTCATGTCAGTGCTTCCTTTCTGCGATGCCCATCGGTCTCGATCGATGCCAGCCGCCGGAGTTCGTCGCGTCGCGCGGAAGCGGGCGCACGTGCCAGCTCTGCCGTGATCTCCGGTCGCGCCTGGGTCACCGCGCCGAGCCAGCGCGGCAGCCGAGGGTCGCCACGAGACCCGCTCATGGCCGTGCCCGGAACGCGGCCGAACAGACTCTGGTAAGCGCCGGGGCCGACACCGCTGAACGGGATGAGCCGTAGGTGGTGGTCGGCCGCGTCGGCGTGCACGCTCACGGAGTCGGCGTGGAACGCGGGCGAAGACTCCAGCCGCGGTCCCAGATAGATCACCCTGTCGAGTCCCGCGCACACCAGGTGGCGCAGGCACTGTCGACAAGGCTGGGCGGTGACGTACATGGTCAGCGCACCCGTCCTCCTTCCACCACGGGCCGCGGCGCACAATGCGGCCATCTCCGCGTGCACGACCCTGCCCAGTGACTCGAAGGTCCGCGCGTGGTCACGGCCGTGCCCGACACCGTGGGACCCCTCGTGCCGGTCGAACGCCTGCAGCAGGTTGTTGGCCACATCGCCGACCGGGCTGGGCAACCGGACCCCCTGATTCGCGAGCAACCGGAGCAGAACCTGCACGGTCTCCGAGCGCACCGCCGTTGCCGGGTCCCCACCGAGCTGGAAGTCCCGGGCGTCGGGCTCCTCGCCGTCCCAGTACTGGCCGCCTCGGTAGGCCGGGACCTCCGCCGTACCGAGCGCGACCACGTCGCCCTGCTGATCCACGAGGGCCGCCCCGACACCGCCGCGCAACGCCGCCGACCTCAGCGCGGCACCGAACGCGGCGTGCATGCCGAACTCCGCCCGACTCGGGGTCACCGTGCGGGTTCCGCCTACCAGGTCGGCGAGCCGGGCAAGGCTCTGTCCGATATCGTCGGTGTCTCCGAGGACGTGCAGGGATTCGTGCATCGATTCCCCGTCGAACATCGGGGAATCGGTGTCCAAGACGAGCAGGACGTTCTCGCCCAGGATCCGGCGCAGTGCCCGCACGGTGGTCCGATCGGATCCCTGGGGCAGGGCCACCAGGATGGCCGGCTCGCTCTTCCCGCGCTGCCTGCCGAGCTTGTCCACGGCGGCGAGAGCGAGCAGGGTTCCCGAGACGTGCGCCCCCGGTGGCAGGTCTGTATCGGTCACCTCGTGCAGCAGAGGCCCGAGCACCGACCGGAGGCCGAAGATGACCCGGGCGCTGTCGGTGCAGAAGACACTCACGGGATTCCGCACTGGTTCGCCCCTTGTCCGTCAGTCGCCGCTCCCACACACCGGGCGACCGTCCCATTCCCGAGATCGGTGCTCACAGGTCGAGCACCTGAGGCGCGAAGTCCGGATGAGCGACCGGTGGCCACGGTGCTCCCGGCTTCAGTGCGTCATCGAACACCGCGACCTGGTGCTGGGTGCTGCGCACGAAGAGGCGGATGAGCTCCTCCCGGGCGGATGGCTCGCGCCGGACCTCCCACTCCATCATCGTGATGTGAGCTTCCAGCATGTTGTACATCTGCTTGTCCGCGTAGATCTTGGCCCACTGACGGTACGCCTCCGGGCCCTTGATGTCGACCGACTCGAAGCGCCTGCCGACCACCTGCGTGAAGAATGTGCAGGGCAACAGGGACGCCGCAACCTGCGCGGTGGATCCCTCGAGCGCGGTGCGCAACAGGTGGTTAGCGTAGGCCTCCCGGCGCGGCGACAAAGCCCACCGGTCGAAACGGGGCTCGCGCACTCCGAGTGACTCGATGATCTGGCGCTTGGCCTCCAGTTCCTTGCCGACGAAGATGTCACTGAGCAGCGTCGTGGCCGCTCTGGACCATGGCGACCCCACGGGAGCCTTTGCCAAGGCGAGCGCGACGGTCTGGTGCAGGTAGGGAATGAACGGGCCGTCCTCCACTTGGAAGCGGATGAAACGTTCGATCGGCAGCGTGCCGTTCTCCATGGCTTCGAACCACGGGTGGTTCTCGTAGTACTTCCATGCCGGGCCGGCGGCCTGCTTGCACTCATCGACGAGTGTCGTCATGTCCGGTCTCTTCCTGTCGTTCTGACCAAGGGTCGCTAGTCGGACACTTCGGCGAGCACGCCGTCCGTGGTGAGGTCGAGGTCGCGGACGGCCAGCAGCGCCTCGACGAACTCCCGTTCCCGTGCGGCGAAGTTGGCGCGGTTTTCCCGCAGGAATCGGACGATCGTGTCCTTGTCGTACACCGGCTGGTTGGTCAGGTCGCGCAGGCAAGAGCGCTGGCTGAACTGAAACAGCGACACGTCCGGCGACTGGGTCGTGTTGAACCGGATCGGCATGGAGATATTGCCGTCGTCTAGCGTCACGACCTGGTGCATCCAGAACGGCGGGACGTAGAGCACTTCGCCGGGCGCGAGGACGCCCTGGTAGCACTGCTCCAGATCGCGCAGCACCGGAGCGTCCTCGGCGAGGACCTCGGCACGCGCAAGGTCGTACCTCGCGGCGGCCTGCCAGTCTTTCTGTAACGTGGGCGCGTCGAAGGGATGCACCATGGTGTAGCGCTTGTGCCCAGAGACTTGGAACAGCAGCCCGTGCCACTGGTCGTTGTGGAACGGTGTGGCGTTGCCGGTCTGGCCCATCCAGATTCCGGTCCACTGTGGGTTGAACTCACGCCCCGTCTCCGGGATTTCGAAATCGGCGGAGAGTTCCTCGTAGACCGATGCCCCCGGTTCTACCCGCAGGTAGTAGGATAGCTGCGGATCATGGCGTTCGATACCAAAGATGTGCCGGATTATCTCGGAGAACGAGGTGGTCACCGACCTGTTCACCTGCTGCAGCACGGTACCCTGTATCGACTCATCGGTGGCGAACGCGGTGACTTCCTCGTCACCGCACCGGTCGATCAGGTTCTGGGCGGTCCACCGTTCGATCGCGAGCCAGGTGCTCGCGACGCCCTCGATCACCAGCGGCAGTCCACCGTAGCCAGCCCACTCGGGGTTGTCGGAGGTGGGATTCACCGGCGGCAGCCCGCGAAGCCGGGGAGCCGGGCGAGGAGCCGAGGTGTTCATGGTGATGAGTACCTTTCGCTTATCGGACGAAGAGATCGTGGACGATGTGCAAGCCGAGCAGGTGGTTGTAGACTTTGTCGATCTCGTTCGCTGTCGCGGTGTCTCGAACGGACAGCGCGGAGTCGAGGAAGTCGCGGGTACGGCCGGGATCGCAGATGCCTACCTCGTCGATGCGTTGGGGTGAGAGGTATTGCTCCGCGAGCTGGGTGAGCCTGTCCGCGCGTGCTGGTGACCGGTGCGCCGGCGGCGCCATGAAGGCGAACTTGCGCCGCTGGTAGAGCACATCCGGCAGGACGTGCCGCATGGCCTCGCGGAGCACCCACTTCTCGCGACCGTTCCGGATCCGGTAATCGGGCGGAACCGTGGCCGCCACTTCGGCGACCCGGTGGTCCAAAAAGCCCGGCCTGCTCTCCACGGCGTTGGCCATGTCCACCCGATCGCCGCCCCAGCTGAGGATCTGACCGTCCAGCATCGTCTTGATCCAGGAGTACTGCGCGATGTCCAGCCGGCGCCTGCCTTGGATCCTCGACACGTCAAGACTCTCCGCAACGCTCTCCAACGGATCATAGTCGCCGAGCTCGTTGGTGAGACCATCGTCGAGCAGCGGGCGCACGCGCTCCCAGGTGGAGATCCACGGCTGCACCCACGCCGGGGTGAAGCCGCAGATCCGCTCGAACGCCGGGTGGCGGCGCGGTGTGGCGGGAACGATCGCACCAACGAACAGGGCATCGGCCTCCCTCGCCGCGGCCGGGGTGCCGGACTCGGCGGCGTGGTCGATCGCGAAAGCGGGATAGCCCGCGAAGAGTTCGTCAGCACCCTCACCGGAGATCACCGCGCGGATGCCGTGTGACCTGGCGAAGGCGCTGAGGTGCATTTTCGCGATGCCGAGGGTGTTGTAGAACGTCCTTTCACTGTGCCACACGGCCCGGACGTAGTTTTCCCCATAAAGGTCGTCGTCGGTGATGGAGCGCGTACTCAGGTCGATGCCGAGCTCGGCCGCGACTTGCCGCGCGATTGGACTCTCGTCGTACGCCGGATCCTCGAAGGCCAGGGTAAAGGCGCGGGGGCTGGTCTGCATGACGCTGTTCGCCAGACTCAGGAGCGCCCCGCTGTCCATCCCACCGGACAGGTACACCCCAACCGGCACGTCGGCTTCAGTGCGGACCGCGAGTGCGTCGACCACGGCCTCGCGCACCGCCTCGACGTGTTCCGCCGGGTCAGCGTGACCCGCGTTGTCGGCGTGGGCGAAGTCGAGGTCCCAGTATGTGCGGCGGCTTAACGTGAGCCCGTGCCGGTCGCGGTCCACCACGACGAGGCACCCGGGGGGCACGGCCAGGATCCGCTCGAAGGCACTCGTTCCCGGCACCATGACCTGCAGGAGTTGGTGCACCGCCGCTCGCCGGCACAATTGCCTGGGCACGGCCGGATGCGAGAGTAGCGCCTTGACCTCCGAGGCCCACACGACGAGCCGCTGATCGGCATAGTAGTAGAGCGGCCGCACTCCGAACCGGTCCCGCGCGAGGATCAGCCGGTTGCTCTCCCGGTCGAACAGCGAGATCGCGAACTCGCCGCGGAGGTGGTCGACGAAGTCCAGGCCGTGCCTGCGGTAGAGGGCGAGGATCAGTTCACTGTCGGATTTCGAGGTGAACTTCTCTCCCTGCGCGGTCAACAGGGTCCGTGCCTGTCGGAACCCGTAGACCTCGCCCGCGACGACAAGGACATGTCTGCCGTTCGGGGAGACCAACGGCTGGTTACCCGTCGGGCTCAGGTCGTTGATCGCGAGACGAACATGGCCGAGTACCGCGCTGGACTCTCGGTCAACACATTGGCCGTGGCTGTCGGGCCCACGATGCGCCAGGGTCGCCAGCATCATCCCGATCTGCCGGTCGGCATCCGGAACGAGCCGTTTGCTGTCCAGGAAACCCGCTATCCCACACACGCTCTCCACCCCTAGCCCGCGGGACGCACCAGGAAGCCATTGGCGGTTACCGTGCGTGGATGCACGTCGGAGGCCTCCGGGTAACCCGCGTGGTGCGGCTCGCCGCCGAGCCGCCCGGTGAGCGCGAGCAACAGCGCCTGGCGCACGAACACTGCCCCGTGCGCCTGGTCGAAGTACAGGTTGTGGCGAGTGCCGTCGATCTCACTGCTGAGCTCGTGCAGCCTTGCCAGGGGGTGCATCACCACTGCGTCGTACTTCAGCCGTGTGTCGGCGTCGATGCGGACGCCTGAGTCGAGACCCTGGTAGCGGCTGCCCACGTGGGTCAACGAATTCTGATAGATCACGTCGAAGCGACTGACGTGCCGCGCGAATTCGGATGTGTACACGACGCGCAGACCGGACCGGTCGAAGGCATGCTGCAGTGCCGCGTCAACCGGGTCTCCGGCTTCGGAGACCACCGTGATGTCCCGGATCGCGTTGGGGAAGTGCGTGAGACCCATGAGCAGGAAACTGCGCAGTGACCGCATACGCCGCGGCGTACCGAGCACGCCCAGCGAGATCCGGCGGTCTGCGGGAGGTTCCGGTGCGCTCAACTCGGGACGCCACTTGAGCAGCGCGTACCAGTCGGCCATCGCCTGGGTGGGGTGCTCGTCGCAGCCGTTGCCGCCGTTGATGAGTGGGACGTCGAGCTCGGTCGACCGGATCTCGTAGATGGAACTCTCAGCGGCGTGCCGTATGACCACCACGTCGGCATAGGCGTTGAGCATGACGCCGGTGTCGGCGAGCGACTCGCCTTTCAACACGCTGGACAGCCGCGCGTCGGCGATGCTGATGACCGCGGCGCCGAGGCGGTGCGCCGCACTCTCGAACGACAGCCGGGTCCGGGTGCTCGCCTCGAAGAACGCGGTCAGCACGATCATCCCGGACAGTGCCCCCGGCCCGAGCCAGGCTCCGGTCTGCAGGCTCGCCGCCACGCGGAAGAGATCGAGCAGCTCGTCCCGGGTCATGTCGCGCACCGACAGTACGGATGCCCCTTCCATCCGCCCCAACGACAGTGGCCCGCAGTCGGCGGTCGCGAACGGGCGCGGGTCGGTCACGAGCCGGCCGCCACGCCCACGGTGCGCATGTCGCAGGGGACTGGCCAACGCGGACCTCCGATGCTGTGACCGACACTCATGTTACCCGCATCACCTCGCGTATCGGCACGCTCAAGCACGAGCTGGATGTTTGCGTCAAGCCGACCAGAGGATGGATAGCGACCTCCAGGCGCGATTCGTAAGACGAACTGGACCGCCTGCTCACCCACATGTGCAACACGGGAAGCACCTGCACTACAGTCGGCGCGCCGCCACGGCGATCTAGGTCAGGCGTGTCCAGTCCACGGGGAGAGCTCCATTACGAGGTTGAGGTTCGACATGGTTATCCCGACCAAGGCTAGTCTTGGCGGCGTCATTCTGATTGGCGCACTCGTCATCGACTCGGTCGGCAACGGGCTCTTTCTCTCGCTGTCCTTGGTCTTCTTCACCCAGCTCACCGATGTCCCCCTCGACCTGCTCGGTGTCCTGATCAGCGTCGCCAACGCCATCACGTTACCGATCCCTGTCTGGGCCGGTGTGTTGGCTGACCGGCTCGGCGCACTCCCGTTGGTCATCGGAGCTCAGGTGATGCAGGCCCTCGGCTATCTCGCTTACAGCTGGGTCGCTGAGCCGGTCGGCATCTTCCTCGCGACGAGCCTCGTGGCCGTCGGCGTCCGGTTTTTCTGGTCGAGCATCTTCACCGCGGTCGCGGACTACGCCGACGGCAGTTCGTCCACCATGGGCAAGGACTCCTGGTTCGCCTGGGCCAACATGGCCCGAACCGCCGGGCTCGGCCTGGGCGGACTGGTGACCGGCGCCGTCATCGGCAGCGGCCACGATACCGCCTACCGCGCCATCGCCTGCGGTGCGGCCGGCTGCTTCGCCGCCGCTGCCGCCGCGATCACGGCCTTCGTCCGCGCGCCGAGGCGTCAGCAGGATGTCGGCCACGGCAGCGCGGGGTACGGCACGATGCTCCGGGACCGCCCGTTCCTCGTCATGACCGGCATCAACACCGTCTTCGCGATGACGAGCATGATGCTCGCCTTCGCCTTGCCCACCTTCGTGCGCGCCGGCCTGGGCGGGCCGGCCTGGCTCACGTCCGCGGTCCTGGTGGGCAACACCGTGCTGGTGTCGGTGTTGGCCGCGCCGGTCGTCAAACGACTTGCCCCATACCGGCGCACCCGGGTCATCATGGCTGCGGCGGCGCTGTGGGCCTTATGGTCTTTCCTGTTCTCTGGGCTCGTTCCCGGGCAGCTTGAGTGGGTAGTCCCCGTTCTGATCGGCGCGACACTGCCGTTCACGCTGGCCGAGGTGATGCACGCGCCGGTCTCGATGGCGCTGGCGACCGCGATCTCCCCCACCGAGATCAGGGGCCGTTACCTGGCGGCCTTCCAATACTCCTTCACCGTCGCCGGGATCATTGCTCCCGCTTTTTTCACGACGCTGTTCAGCATTCACCGCGCCCTTCCGTGGGCCGTCCTCGGCGCGGTCAACTGCCTCGGTATCATCGCCATGCGGCTTCTGGAACGATGCCTACCGGCCTCAGCACTGCATGACGTCACAGAATACGGCCACGTCGTCGGGAAGTCATCGACGTCTAGCTGACCTGGCGGCTTATTCGTAAGCCTCACGACATGAGAATCGGAATAGTTCGTTCCGCTGACCGCCATCTGGAATCGGAGATCGACGTGGCAGAGCACAGTACCGCCAACCACCTCATCGGCTTCACGGCTACCGTGGCGAGGGTAGCGATCATCACCGGCAACCCCGACCGCGTCGAGGTCATCGCGGACCTGCTCGGCTCCACCACGTCGCGCGGCTCCAGGCGTGGATTCACCTGGCGGGTACTGGAGGAGCTGGACCTGCCCCTGATGGTGTGCTCCACCGGTATCGGATCGCCGTCGGCGGCCATCGTGGTCGAGGAACTCGCCGACATCGGCATCCGGGCCATCGTCCGGATCGGTACCTGCGGCGCCGTTTCCGACCAGGTGGCGCCGGCCGAGCTGGTCGTCTCCACCGGGTGTGTGCGCCATGAGGGCACGACCCCGCAGTACATCGAGCTCGCCTATCCCGCTGTGCCCGGCCACCTGGTCCTCAGCGCCATGGTGGTCAAAGCGCCGGAGCTGGACGTGCCCGTGCACTTTGGCGTCACCCACTGTAAGGACTCCTACTACTCCGAGCAGCCCGACCGCAATGTTGACCGGGACAGGCTGGCATCGCAGTGGGCGGTGCTGAGGCGGGCCGGGGTGCTGGCCACCGAGATGGAAGCTGCGGCGCTCTTCGTCATCGGCGGGCTGCGCGGGCTGCAGTGCGGTGCCGTGCTCATCCCCGCGGATCCCGACACCGACCCGGCGGCGCTGCACCGGGCCCTGGCGAGTGCAGCGGAGCTGGGGCTGCACGCGTTGCGCGCCGCGAGGTAACCTCTGCGCGGCCGCTGCGGCCGCCCCGCAGGTCAGAACTCGGCCGACACCGTCACCTCGTCCGCCCACAGAGCTAGCCGCTCACGGTACTCAGGCACCAGCTCGGGCTGCCACCGGGCAAACCAGGTGAGCATGAACAGGTAGTGGAACCCCCGGTACAGCGTGATCCGGCGATCGGAATCGGGTGGCAGCGAGGACACCTGGACGTAGCCGTCGAGGAACGCCTCGCGCCCGGCCGGCCACCGCTCGAAGACCAGCTCGTCGGGTTTGCCGAAGTCATAGAGTGGGTCCAGGAATCGGGCATGCTCGAAGTCCAGAATGCGGTGCACGCGTCCGGACCGCAGCAGGACGTTATCGAGCCAGATATCACCGTGGGTCAGCGCCGGGCGCACCCCGCAGGCAACGGCCGCGATGCCGGCGGCCATGACGGCCTCCAGCCGGCTGCGGCCGCCGACGATGGCGTTCTCGGGGATCTCACGGAGTAGCCGGTCGAGGAAGTCCGTGAGGTAGGAGTCCCACCTGGTGTGCTGGCGGGTACCGAGTACCTCGCCGAACCGGTCGGCGGTGTGGCCGTGCAGAGTGGCGATCCACCGGCCTAGCTCGCGCGCTACTCGCAGCCGGGTCGGTTCGGCAAGGTCAGGCCATTGATCGCTGGCGCGGGTTCCAGCGACGAACTCCTGGACCACGACCGGCCCGCCCGTGACGGCGCTGACTGGAGTGAATCCGCGGAACCGGATGACCGGTAAGCCCTCCTCGGCGGCGAGCCGGGTGGCCGCGATCATGTTTCGGCTGTGCACCGGATCTGGCAGCCGTACAGGCACCTTGACCAGGAGAAAACCTTCGTCTGTGTCGGCCAGCCACTGCCTGCTGGTGTAGCCAGAGGCGGCCGGGCGCACCGACCGCACCACGACGGCAGGGCAGGCCTCCGCCAGCGCCTCGTGGATCAGTTCGAGTGACAGGGTGCCAGCCCCGGTCGCGTGGGTGGGTGGCATGGCTGGTCCTCCTCGGCCTACCACCGCGCCACCGGAGCGGCCGTGGGCTGCGACAATGAGGTGAATTCCGATTGCGGCGCAGTCACGATACCGCAGCGCGGTCTCGGCTCCGGACTGGCGGAATGCCGGTGTCGCCCTCGTGTTCAGGCCGTAGGCGGGGAGAGGCTGGGGTTGAGCCAGGGGTGGCGGAGGAGTGCCTGCCAGGCGAGGTGCCAGGGGAACAGGCGGACGTAATTGCTGCCGGTGGTGGGTTGGTGTTGTTCGTAGACGTCGTCGCCGACCAGAACCGTCACACCCCATGTAGCTAGCTTGGTCATGGCGTCTTGGATCGGCGGGAAGCTGAGTTGTGCCCGGTTGCTGAACGGCATGGCCACGACGGGCTGGTGTTTGCCGACGGCTTCCACGAGCAGGCCCAGCGGCAGGGTGTCGGAGATGCCCGCCGCCCACTTGGCCAGCGAATTGCAGGTGATCGGCGCGACTACCATGGCGTCGGCGGGTGGGAGCACATCGGGTGCGTCGGGTTCTTTGTACTGGTGGCGCACGGGGTGGCCGGTCTTGGCCGCGAGGGTGTCGGCATCGATGAACCGGTAGCCGTGGGGGCTTGCGATCACGCACACGGCCCACCCGTCGGCGTGGGCGAGGTCCACGAGTGTGCCGATGTCGCGGGCGGCGGGGGAGCCGGTGGCGATGGCGTAGAGGACTGGTTGGCCGTGGTCGTTCATGGTCTGGGTTTCGTCAGGTGCGGATGCCGCACCAGGCGGCGAAGTGCCGGAGGCTGGCGGTGGATCGGGTGTCGTGGGCGGCGAGGACGTGCACGGTTTCGTGGACTTGGGGGTGGTAGCGGGTGAGCTGCGGGGCGATCCGGCGGGCAACCTGGAGCGACTCCAGGGCGCGGCGTCGGTCTCCGTGCAGCAGCCAGGCCCGCGACAGGTCGACCCAGTAGAGACCGGCCCGCGACGGCGTGGTGTGCGCTGGGAGGGTTAGCTTGGCGGCTCGGGTGACGGCGGTGGTGCCATCGGCCAGTTCCACCGGCACGGCTACCTCGTGAATGCTCACGTTGACCACGCCGAAATTGGTGCCGTAGAAGTTGGCCTCGTCCTGCCCGGCGACGGCCAGTGACCGCGCGGCGATCAGGTGTTCGGTGGCGAGGTCGGAGTTGGTCGCGCGGGCCGCGATGATCGCGGCGCGCAGGTGTAGCGCACCCCGCACCGCGGGCACCGCCGGAGTCGCCGGCGCGAGATCCACGATCGCCCCAGCCCGGTCGACGCTGCGCAGCGCCGCCGGGTATGAGCCGTCGAAGTCCAGGATCAGTGAGTGGTTGTACTCCGCCATAGCGGCCCGCAGCGGGTCATCGCCGCGCGCTGCGGCCGCGCGGGCACGGTCATCAGCGAGATGCGCCAAATCGAGGTGCCCGAGCCGGCACAGGGCAACGGTCGCATAGCGGTAGGCGGCGGAGAGCATTTCGTGAACGCCGGGACGAGCGTCGACGGGGCAGGCGTTCGCGATGGCATGCAGATGACGCAGCAAGTCAGGAAGATTCCAGACCACCTGGGCGAACTTGCCTTTCCAGAAGAGCTCGCGAGTATCGGCTAGCGCGGCGCGCAGGTCGCCCACTGGGCGCAGCGAGGTGTCCAGCTCGGGGTCGTCTCCTTCGACCAGGGCTTGGCGCAGCAGGGGCACGCCGGCTTGTTCTGATGCCGGGCTCGCGTTGCGGGTGCCGTAGGGCTGCTCGGTGATGTCGATCACGCTGATTCCGAGTGCTCGGGCGATGGCCGCGATGAACGACGGGGACGCCGGTCGTTCGCCGCGCTCGACTTTGCGCAGCAGTGAGTACGACACGGTGGCGCGCAGGGCCAGCGCTTGTTGGGTGATCCCGTGGATCTTGCGTAGCTCGGCGATCCGCAGGCCCATTCGGGGCGGGTGCTGGTCGGGCATAGCGGCAGTGGGGCTCCTTGCTGGTGGTCGTGCGGTAAGCGTGCCACTGGTTGGGGTGCCGTTGGTTGGGGGGATCAACCAAGGCGGATCCGTGGTGTGGCGGTGGTGTGGCGGCGCAAGAGTCCATACCCGTCGAGCATGACTTCTCGCGCATGAACCACCCAGTCATGCCGGGAGGGCCGGCATGCGTGCGCGTCATCGAGATAAAGGGGGCCTGGCATGAAGGACAAGCGTGCTCGCGGCGAGCGGTCGGCTTGCGGCGCGGTGAGTGGTATCGCCACACTTCGCGAGATCTTGGGCCGGGGCCGTCGCGCTCGAACGCCCGTCCCGGGGTGCACTAGTGGGTTCGCGGACGGGCCGGCGTGCGAGCGGGGTGTCTGATGCCCTGGTACCTGCGCTCGATTGGTGATCGGGACACCCACCGGGGTGCGCTGCTGCACCCCGACGGCACGGTCAGTGCCGCCTGTGGCGTCCGCTTCCGGCCTCGGGAGCTGTTGCGCGGCGCGACGGCCCTGCGTGGCGAGCCGCCCGACCCCGACCAGATCTGCCCGGCGTGCCACCGCGGGGGCCTGGCATGAAGGCGAGCGCGCCTCAGGCGAGTTCTGACCCCTTGTGCGCGCTGTTGCGCGGGGTGCTGCGTGACGTCGCGCAGGCCGGACTCTACGCCCCGAATGGGATCGGCTCGGTTCAGTTCAGGGCAACCGTCGCGCTGTACATGCTGCTGGTGGACCATCCGATTGATCGGTGGGATCGGTGCCGGTCCTGCCGGCGCCCTGGGGCGGTGTTCGGGTGGTGGTGGCGCGGCTGCCAGGTGCGCGGTAAAGCGAACCTGTACCTGCGCCGGCTCGATGAGGTACTCCTGCTGAGCCTGCTGCCTGACGAGTGAGGACTCGATCGCGTTGGACTCAACTGGGCAGGAGCGCGGGGCGGGGCGACGAGATCCCGTGATGCCGCCAGAGTACACTGACGAGATATACGTTGTACAGGCCATAGCGAGTTTCAGAACCGCTGATCCGCCCGTCGTCGTGCACCGTCCAGCCGTCGCGGCTGGTGTCCACCATCATCCCGCCGGTACTGGGACGCACAGGGCGAGGCAGCCGACCACGCGCGCCTGATCTTGCTCATGGCTACTCCGTTCCAGCTCGTGATGGGATTCCTCCGCCCCAGTCAGAGTAGGGGTAGGGGCCAGCGGGTCCAGTGATGATCGTGGTCGAGGTAGGCGAATTGTGTCGTGGGGTTGGCTACGATCCCGAATCGGGTGGGCGGGGGTTGGCCCAGGTCACGCCAGAGTGTGTGTGCGGCGCTGATGGTGTCCCATAGTCGGCGGGTGCCGCCTTGGGCGATATGCCCGGTGGTGGTGTGGGCTGTTGCCCATGATCCGTCGGTGGTCTCAGCGTGGATCGTGATGTGCGGCGTGCGGGGTGTTGTGGTGAGGGTTCGGATTCCGCGTATGTGGAGTTGGACGAGGAAACGGAAATCGGGTTTGGTGATGTCGTGGGCGATGTCGGCGACGGTCTCGGGGTTGGTGGTGGTGCGGGTTTGGTCGCGTTCGGAAGTGGGGCGGATGTCATAAGGTAGGGCGCGTGCCGGATCGTGTCGTGCCCACATGAAGTGGCCCGGGACATTGAGGAACGGGCCGGTCACTTCGTGATCGCCGGTGGTGTCTTTGGTGAGTAGGCAGAGTGTCCCGCCGGCGATCTCATCGCGCAGGTTGACGAGCATGGCCCCGCCGGGGCGAGTTGGGTAATCCAGGCCAGCGGGATGGTGGGGACGGCGCAGGTGGCGATGATCCGGTCGAATGGGGCACGGTCGGCCACACCAGCGATGCCGTCTCCAGCGATAAGGTGTGGTCTGAGGTTGAGGCTGCGCAGCCTGCGCTGTGCGTGGTCGATGAGTGCGGGGTCGATGTCAATGCTGGTCACGTGGGAGGCGCCGAGGCGGTGGGTGAGCAGGCCCGCGTTGTAACCGGTTCCGGTGCCGATCTCTAGGACTCGCATCCCGTCGCGCAGCTCCAGCAGCTCGAGCATGCGGGCCATCAGGCCAGGGCGGGTCGAGGAGCTGGTGGGCACGTCGGTGCGCAATCCTGGTTCGTGGGTGATCGCGGTGATCAGGGAGTCATCCTGGTAGACGCGGGACAGCCAGGCTTGCCGTGTGGGGTTTGTGTCGTGCGCCTCGGGTTCCAGCAGCTGCGGGGTGAACACGTGCCGGGGGACGGCGCGGAAGGCCGCGATCCACCGCGGGTCGGTCAGTGCACCGGTATTTAGCAGGCCGGTGATCATTGTGTCGAGGTGCTCTTGCCATTCGGTCGCGGGAATGGTGATCATAGAGTAGTGTCTCCGGTCAGTAGGTCCGCGATGGCGCAGGCGATCGGCATCCCGGTGGCCTCGGCGATGAATCCCCATTGCCCATTGGGATTGCATTCGAGAAACCACCAGAGGCCGTCGTAGTCGATGCTGAAATCAGGCGTAGATGAGATTGACGTTGTCGTCGTTGTCACGGTAGAACCCACCGCCCAGCGGTTTGTACACCACATCGTGGGGCCGCGACCCGGTGAACTTGTGCGCACTGGGGCCGTCGTTGGTGATGACGGTCGCCGGGACGGCGAATCCACAGGCCTGGGCCGCCGTCAGCTGTAGTGGTTTGAACTCGCTATCGGCGACCTGAAACGGATGGTTCACCCATCGTGTGTCCAGTGCGGCGAGCACCCCACCGAAACCACCCCGCGCCTCGGCCACCACAAAACGTTGATCGGCTCTGGTCAGTCCTGGTGGGGGTTGGAAGTTGCTCGGGCGCCGGTAGTAGATGGCGGTGATGTCCTCCCACGCCACCGCCCACCCCTGTGCGTGCCGTATCTGCCCGGTCCAGTGGCCGCAACCATCCAGGTGCGCGCTGGCGACGACGCGTTGCGGGAAGTCGGACAAATCAAGGCGGGCGTAGCGGGCCGAGCGGCGTCCCAGTTCAGACGCGACGCGGTCAGCGGTCGGGTCGTCGGCGCCGCTGAGGATGATGATCACGCTGTCGCCTCCCTGGTGTTCAGTCCTCTTTCTCCTTGTCGACGTAGTCGGTCTGGGTGTCCTCCCTGCCGTCCCGGTTGATGTAGGTGGTCTCTTCCACGGTGACGGTGTAGTACGTCTTGCTGTGCTCCCCGGACCGGGCGGGGGACACCGCGAACCGCACACCGAACGGCCGGGCCACTCGGTGGGATTCTTGCCCCGCAACGACCGCGCTTGGCGCGGGTCTCTGGGCTGCGAGCTTGTCGGTCGGATCCATCAGTGGTTCAGCGCTGAGCCGTGACGCATTCAAGGCCATGACCAGTCCCCCTCTCTGTCAGTCGGTCTGGGTTTCGTCAGGTGCGGATGCCGCACCAGGCGGCGAAGTGCCGGAGGCTGGCGGTGGATCGGGTATCGTGGGTGGCGAGGATGTGTACGGTTTCGTGGACTTGGGGGTGGTAGCGGGTGAGCTGCGGAGCGATCCGGCGGGCAATCTCCAGTGACTCCAGTGACCGGCGTCGGTCTCCGTGTAGCAGCCAGGCCCGGGACAGGTCGACCCAGTAGTGACCGGCCCGTGTGGGTGCGATGTGCGCCGGGAGGGTCAGCTTGGCGGCCCGGGTGACGGCGGTGGTGCCATCGGCCAGTTCGATCGGCACGGCGACCTCGTGGATGCTGACGTTGACCGGGCCGAAATTGGTGCTGTAGGAGTCGGCCTCATCGTGCCTGTCGACGGCCAGTGACCGCGCGGCGATCAGGTGTTCGGTGGCGAGGTCGGAGTTGGTCGCGCGGGCCGCGATGATCGCGGCCCGCAGGTGCAGCGAACCCCGCACCGCGGGCACCGCCGGGCTCGCCGGCGCGAGATCCACGATTGCCCCAGCCCGGTCGATGCTGCGCAGCGCTGCCGGGTACGAGCCGTCGAACATCAGGATCAGGGAGTGGTTGTACTCCGCGACAGCGGCCCGCAGCGGGTCATCGCCGCGCGCCGCGGCCGCGCGGGCGCGCTCGTCGGCGAGATGCGACAGATCGAGGTGCCCGAGCCGGTACAGGGCAACTGTCGCGTAGCGGTAGGCGGCGGAAAGCATTTCGTGCACGCTGGGACGAGCGTCGACGGGGCAGGCGTTCGCGGTGGCATGCAGATGACGCAGCAGGTCAGGAAGGCTCCGTACCACCTGGGCGTACTTGCCTTTCCTGAAGACCTCGTTGATTTCGGCCATCGCGGCGCGCAGGTCGTCCAATGGACGCAGTGAGGTGTCCAGCTCGGGGTCGTCGCCTTCGACCAAGGCTTGGCGCAGGGCCGGGACTCCGGCTTGCTCCGATGTCGGGCTCGCGTTGCGGGTGCCGTAGGGCTGCTCGGTGATGTCGATCACGCTGACGCCGAGTGCTCGGGCGATGGCCGCGATGAACGACGGTGACGCTGGTCGCTCGCCGCGCTCTACTTTGCGCAGCAGTGAGTACGACACGGTGGCGCGCAGGGCTAGCGCTTGTTGGGTGATCCCGTGGATCTTGCGTAGCTCGGCGATCCGCAGGCCAAATCGGGGCGGGTACTGGTCGGACATGGTGTCAGTGGGGCTCCTTGCTGGTGGTCGTTCGGTAAGCGTGCCACTGGTCGGGGGATCAACCAAACTGCTGAGCCTGCTGCCTGACGAGTGAGGACTCGGCCGCGTTGGAGTCGATGGGGTGGAGCGCGGGGCGTGGCGGCGAGGTTTCGGCACACATCGGACCCCAGCCCCCGGAGGAAAGGCGTAATAAGCTACTTGTCCGTCAGGGCAAGCTGGGAGGATGCGGTGCTCGGGTATATCCCATCGCCACGACCAGCGCCGTGCCAGCCGGCCAGCGCGAAGTCTTGTCGGTTCAGGGGAATAACCGTGGGGCACACCATGACATCCTCCCCTCAGAATCGTAGCTCTCCGCTGATGGCGCCAGAGTACACTGACGAGATATACGTTGTACAGTCCATAGTCCGGGAAGGCTGCGGCGTCGCTAGTGCAGTCCGAACCTGTAGGCCAACGCCCCGGCGCCGGCGAAGATCAAGGTGCCCTTGCCGTCGCTCAGGCGGTGGTAGACAAGCCGCCTAACCTGGCAATCTTGATGGAGAGTGGCGACTATGGGGTGTCACCGCTCTCGGGCAGGAGGACGCCGTGTACGACTACGTGATCGTCGGGGCCGGTTCGGCGGGCTGTGTGCTCGCCGCCCGTCTCAGTGCGGATGCCGACGTCAGCGTGCTGTTGGTGGAAGCGGGGCCGCCGGACACCGCCGAGCAGATCCACGTCCCGGCCGCGTTCGGCCAGCTCTTCCAGACCAAATGGGACTGGGACTACCTGACCGACCCAGAACCGGGCTTAGACGGGCGACGAACGTACCTCCCACGCGGCAAGATGCTCGGCGGCTCCTCGTCGATGAACGCAATGATCTACATTCGCGGCAACCGTGCCGACTACGGCGAGTGGGCCTCGCTCGGGGCCGAAGGCTGGGGCTGGGGCGACGTGCTCCCCTACTTCCTCCGGGCCGAGGACAACGAGCGCGGGGCCGGCGAGCTGCATGCCATCGGCGGGCCGCTCACGGTGAGCGACGGGCGCTCCCGGCATGTGCTGATGGACGCGGTCCTGCGGGCCGCCGAAGAGGCCGGGCACCGGCGCACCGACGACTTCAACGGGCCGGAGCAGGACGGTGTCGGCTATTACCAGCTCACTCAGCGTGCCGGGATGCGCTGTAGCGCCGCGGTGGCGTACTTGCATCCCGCCATGCAACGCCCCAACCTGACCGTGATCACCGACGCGCTGTGCACGCGGATTCTGTTCGATAACCGGCGCGCCATTGGCGTGGAGGTCGAACGGGCCAACGTGCTGTCGGAATTGCGCGCCGAGCGCGAGGTGATCCTCTGCGCTGGCGCGTACAACTCCCCACAGATCCTGATGCTGTCCGGGATCGGGATCGCTGACGAGCTCCAGGCGTACGGAATCGTGCCGCGAGTAGACCTGCCGGTCGGCGAAAATTTACAAGATCATCCATTTAATGGCCTGTGTTTTCTGACCGACACCGAGACGCTCATCACAGCCTCGACCGAGCGGAACGTGGCGCTGCTGCGTAACGAAGGCCGCGGTCCGCTGACTTCCAATATCGGCGAGGCCGGTGGCTTCTTCCGGACTCGCGGTGGGCTCGCCGGGCCCGACTTCCAGCTCGTGGCCGCCCCGGTCATGTTCGTTGACGAAGGGTTGGCGTTGCCCACCGAGGACGCGTTCGTGTTTGGTGCCTGCCTGCTCCGGCCAACCAGCCGAGGCAAGGTGTTTCTCCGCTCGCTGTTGCCGTCGGCAAAGCCGCACATCCTGCACGGCTACTTCACCACCAAGGAGGACCGCGAGGCCATGGTCCGGGCCATGGGCACGCTGCTGGAGATCGCCGAACAGCCAGCCCTCGCCGAGTACCGGCGAAGTGTCCTGCGGATGCCGGCCTCAGACCGCGAGGCCGATATCCTCGACCACATCCAGCGCCACACCCAGAGCCTCTACCATCCGGTCGGGACCTGCGCTATTGGGTCGGTGGTGGACAGCGAGCTGCGGGTGCGGGGCGTCGAGGGGTTGCGGGTCGTGGACGCGTCGGTGATGCCAGTCATCACCCGAGGCAACACCAACGCCCCGACGATCATGATCGCGGAGAAGGCCGCCGATATGATCCGCGGCTCCGTTGCGAAGGCAGCCGCCGTGGCGGACGCCACCACACTGGTCACGAACTGACCCGGCCTGCTGGGTCATCCGTCGGAGGCGATGATGCGGCCGGTCAACGCGATGGCCCGGCTGCCGGACCGAGATAACGCAGGTGCACAGCGTGCAGGACCTCGCCGTGGGATCGACCGGTGGCCTCGGCGAGCTCATCCAGCAGGATCCCGGACAGTGATGACAGGCCGAACATCATGTCGGCCAACCCACGCCACGGATCCTGGGCGCCAGCGGCATCGCCGAAGGCGCGGTTCATGGCCTGGTGAAAGACGGCGGGGTTGGCTTCGGTCTGGGCGATGCTCCACGCGGTGAGCACCTCCAGCGCTGGCGGCAGCACCGTGTGCGCGAGCTCATCAGGACCCTTGGCGCTCAGGGCAGCACCACCGACCGGGCTTGGGTGAACCGGCGGGCGACGTCGGCCCAGTTCACCACGTTCCACCAGGCCTGGACGTAGTCCGGCTTGACGTTGCGGTACTGCAGGTAGAAGGCGTGTTCCCACATGTCGAGCAGCAGCAGCGGCATCATGCCGGGAGTCATGTTGCCCTGGTGGTCAGAGACCTGTTCGAGGACCAGGCGCTGGCCGAGTGATTCCCACGCCAGGACCGACCACCCGGATCCCTGCACGCCGAGTGAGTTGGCGGTGAAGTGCTTGCGGAAGGCGTCGAAGGACCCGAAGTGCTCGTCGATCGCCGCGGCGAGTTCGCCGTCGGGTTTGTCGCCGCCGTCGGGGGACATGGTGGTCCAGAACACGGAGTGGTTGACGTGCCCGCCGAGGTTGAACGCCAGGTTCTTCTCCAGCAAGTTCACTGTCGCCAGCGCCTCGCGCTCCCGCGCCTGCGCCAGCTGTTCCAGGGCGGTGTTGGCACCCTGGACGTAGGTGGCGTGGTGTTTGGAGTGGTGTAGCTCCATGATCTCCCCGGAGATGTGCGGTTCCAGGGCGGCGTAGTCGTAGGGCAGGTCGGGCAGGGTGTAGTCGGCCATGCGTGACCTCCTGTGGTGGCTACTCTGTGCTTTAGCCACTATCTTGCTATTGTCACTCTAGCGCAGCTCTGCTGGTTGCTGGGCTGGTCGCCGCTGGGCTGGTGGCTACTGGGGTTCGCTGGCCGTACCGTGATGCCGGCCGCGTCCAGCTCGCGCCGTAGCCTGGTCCACCCCAGTCCGGTCGCCTTGGCGATACCGCGCAGGCTCGCCCCGGTGGAGTGAGCGTGCCGCAGGTAGCCGGCCAGGTTCTCGAAGCCACGCTCGCGCAGCCGTCGGGCCAGCGCCCGATCACGCTGGGCGGCTCTGGTCGCCCGGCCCTGCTCGAGCGCCGCGCGGCGCAGCCGGATCAGCTCGGGTGAGGGGCTGGTGGTGTGCGCGATAGCGGCCAGCGTGGCCAGCTGGCCGGTCTTGGACAGCTCCTGCCCGACCGCGAGTTGGGCCCGTAGCGCGGGTGAGCGCTGGTAAGCCGCACTCTGCCGGGTAGCGATCGACCGCGAGAGAGCCTCGGCGACCAGCGGCCGGTTCCGACACAACCCCATCGCTTCCCGATACGAATCGGCGGTGTGCCCGTGCCTCCGGAGGTGGCCACCCAGCGAGACATACCACCGCCCGCACAGATGGCAACAGACCCGACCACCACCAGGTTCGACCACCAACTGGCCGTATGGGGCATGCAAGCCAGTACCATCGGGCAACAACCACAGATGAGCATGGGTACGCGCTCGCCGAGAGCGATCCACCGGACCCGCCACGGTGCTCATCATGATCACTACGCCTCTACTGCCATCGGACTGCAACTACGTCATCGTGGCCCGAAGCTGGTGCGGAGTGCAATAGACGATTCTGTTGTCGACACGCTCGCCGCGGTCACCGCGGACGGCTGGAAGTACGCCTGACCGATCCGGTGCTGCTGCGCCACCTGCTGTGGGTGGGTGTCGAACGCGGCCTGCCACTGCAGTTCCACGTCGGATACGGGGATCCTGATCTGACCCTGCACCGTTGCGACCCGTCGCTGATGACCGAGTTCCTGCGCCGGGTACAGGACCGCCAGGTGCCGGTGCTGCTGTTGCACTGCTACCCGTATCACCGCACCGCCGGGTATCTGGCCCAGGCGTTCCCCCACGTGTACCTGGACGTCGGATTGGCGGTGAACTACACCGGGGCGCGGTCGCGTGCGGTCGTCGCGGAGTCGCTGGAACTGGCCCCGTTCGGCAAGCTGCTGTTCTCCTCCGATGCGTGGGGACCGGCCGAGCTGCACCATCTCGGCGCCGTGCTGTGGCGGCGTGCCATGGCTGGCGTCCTCGGTGAGTGGGTACGGTCGGGGGAGTGGTCAAGCGCTGATGCGGTACGCGTCGCGCGGATGGTGGGCGCGGGCAACGCGAGGCGCGTCTACCGGCTGCCTGCCTGCGCCTCAGCGGTAAGTGGTAATCCGGACATAGTCGAACCGTAGGATATTCTCGGTGCCGCACTTCTCGTTGAGCGATGTGATGATCGGGACCATTGTCAGCGACGCTGTCGCCTGGTCGGTCCGCACGGCGCGTCGGATGGCGTCGGTCGCGATCACGACCTTGCGGGCCGGTGTGAGCGGGTGGGCCGGCCGCGGGTCATAGCGGCGACGTGGGACAACGTCGCAGTGACCCTCGTCGCCATAGCATCCCCCGTGCCCCAAGATATGAAATGACCCAGCGTAGCCGTTGTCGACGCTTTTCTCCGTGTGCTCGTCGGCGCGATCGTTGTTCAGGAACACCCGCGCTTCGAACGACGCTTCGGAGTGGTCCACCTCGTGGAACTCGATGTCGGCCCGAGCAAAATTGCGGTCCAGGCCAGTGATATCAATTTCTGTCGAGAAGATGTTGGAGACGATCATTGCTATGCACCGTTCCCTTGGCTCGGTCCGGCGGCGCTTACGCTCGATGTAGCGTACTCGTAGCCGAGGTTATGAATATCCAAGACGTCATCGACGGTTAAGGAGAAGGGGCCGAGTGGCAGGCCGCGATAGCTCGGCGGAATATTGGTCACGCCGTGGCGCAGCTGCCAGAGATACCACAGCCGGTCGATCATGCAGTGGTGGGCCCAGAAGATGGGGTCGAAGGCGGATGTCGCAATGAGTCCCATGTCACCGCCCCGCGAAGGGTTGCTCGGGTCGATACCACCAACCCAGCCGTGGATTTGATCATGAAGATCTTCCAGCTGCTGCGAGAAGTCCGCAAAGGTTGTCAAATTCAGCACGTCCTCGACCGCCTGGGCGTCGGGCAACTCGGTCGGGTCCCCGGGGAATCGTCGGGTGCGGTGGGCCGGCAGGCCCGGCATATCAGGAGCCGGGCCGCTGAACAGCGGATTGGGCTGATTGTCGACTTCTTCCTGGGCGTAAGCCTCGGGAATTCCCACTTGGTGGGACTGCTCTGATGACCAGTCCCACCACGGCGGGATTGCGTCAGCGTTCTGATCGCGCGTCGCGTGTTCCCACGATAGCAGGTAGGCGCGATGCCAGGGCAGAAACAAATTGTACGGGAAGCGCCGGTTGGCTGGCCCCTCCCGGAAATGGTGCCAGCAGTCGAAACTGGGGAACCCGTGCAGGTCGGCCCAATAGATCCAGCTGCGATTATCGGTCGCGCTGAGCGTTTGCATCTTACCGTACGCGTCTCGCAAAGCTGTGACGTTGCTCCGCTCCACGCTCGGTCGCAGTATTATGCCATTCGCCATGCCGTCCCCTTTCATTGTTCATGGTTGCTTATCGCAGCGCCCGCGCTAGCAGCGCCCGGCTCAGGCCCGGCAGCGCGACGGCGAGCCGACGGTGCGGTGGCACGGCCACCCGGCGGGCTAGGACGTGGTAACCGGCCGCCTCGATCTCGTCCAGGATGCCTCCGTACAAGCGGAACGCGGTGGCCACGCAGGCCCGGGACGCCGGGGCGAGCATCGGGATCCCCGGCGCCGCCCTGCGGTAGATCGCCCGGGTGCGGGCCACCAGGTAGGCCAGCGCGCGGCGCACTCGGGGGTCGGGCGCTCCGGTGCGCCGGCACCACCCCAGTAGCTCGCGGTCCACCCCGAACGAGGCCAGCTCGTCGGCGGGCAGGTAAACCCGTCCGCGATCGAGGTCCTCCCCGACGTCGCGGAGGAAGTTGGTGAGCTGGAAGGCGATGCCCAGCGCGGCGGCGTGCGGCTCGGCCCGCTCCCGCGCGACCACGGTACCCAGCACCGGCAGCACCTGCAGCCCGATCACTGCCGCCGAGCCGTGCACGTAGCGGCCCAGCTCGTCGAAGGTCTGGTAACCGGCCACCCCGCCCTGTTCCACCGGCCGGTCCATCCGCATCGAGACCATGAAATCCGCGAAGTGCTGCGGGTCGATCTGGTAATGAGCCGCGGTGTGCACCGGCGCTGCCAGCACCGGGTGGTCGGAGTGCCCCCGCGCCAGCCCGTCGCGCAGCTGCCGCGCCAGGGTGTCCAGCTCGGCGAGGCGCTGCGGCCAGGGCCGGGTGTCGGACAGATCGTCGACGATCTCGTCGGCGTAGCGGGCCAGCCCGTAC
>JBOHFY010000449.1:0-9815 GCA_050699895.1 Pseudonocardiaceae bacterium | reverse complement strand
GGCCCAGCTTGGGCTTGGTGGTGGCGCCGAGCAGCGGCCTGCCGAACTTGTCCAGGTACTCGCGCTCGGTGATGATCCCGTGCGCGGGCCCCTGGAAGGTCTTGACGTAATGCAGCGGGATCCGCATGTCTTCCAGCCGCAGCGCCTTGAGCGCCTTGAACCCGAACACATTCCCGATAATCGAGGAGGTGAGGTTGGCGATCGACCCCTCCTCGAACAAGTCGATGTCATAAGCGATATAGGCGATGTACTGGTTCTCCGCGCCAGGGACCGCGTCCACCCGGTAGCACTTGGCCTGGTAGGTCTTGTAGTCGGGGAGCCGGTCGGTCCAGACCACCGTCCAGGTCGCGGTGGAGGACTCCCCGGCGACGGCGGCGCCGGCCTCCTCCGGCGGTACCCCGGGTTGCGGGGTGATCCGGAACGCGCACAGGACGTCGGTGTCCTTGGGCTGGTAATCGGGCTCCCAGTAGCCCATCTCGGCATACGGGATGACCCCGGCCGACCAGCGATCCGCCTTTTTCTTCTGCGAGCTGTTGACTTCGGTGTCAGGCACGCCTACCTCCTCTGGTCACTACTGAGCTTGGCGGTACACAATCAGCCTGTCTATCAAGACTTTGGCTGTGACTATGTACTGATTGCTCAGAGGTCGCTGTGCCTCGGAGGTTGCTGTGACAGAGTCCCGTTTGCGCACATTGGTCGCGCTGGCGGCCACCGGATCGGTGCGCGGCGCCGCCAGCCGCCTGACGGTCACCGAGTCCGCCGTGTCGGCCTCGATCGGAGCACTGGCCCGCGAGCTCGGCGTGCCACTCGTGGAGCCGGTGGGCCGAGGGTTGCGACTGACCGCGTCCGGCGCGGTCTACGCCCGATACGCCCGCCGGGTACTGGGACTGCTCGACGAGGGCGCGGCGGCCGCGATCCAGGAGCTCGACCCGGAGCGGGGCCGGCTGCGCCTGGCCGCGGTCACCACCGCCGGGGAGCACCTGCTACCCGCGTTGCTGGCCGAGTTCCGCCGGCGGCACCCGAGAGTCGCGCTGGCCCTGGAGGTGGCCCCCAGCGCGCAGGTGTGGGACCTGGTCAGCGCGCACGAGGTCGACCTGGTGATCGCCGGGGCGCCGCCCTCGGGGGTCGAGGCGCGAGTGGTCGGCACCTTGCCCAACGAGCTCGTGGTCGTGGCGGCGCCCTCGGTCGCCGAGGGGTTCGACTGGGCGAGCACCCCGTGGCTGCTGCGCGAGCAGGGGTCAGCTACCCGCACCCGGGTCGAGACCTACCTGAGGTCACAGCACGCCGCGCCACCCCGGCTGGTGCTGGGGTCCAACGGGGCGGTGGTGGCCGGCGCGGTGGCCGAGCTCGGGTGCGCGATGGTCTCCCGGGACGCCGTCGCCGACCTGCTGTCCGCCGGGCGGCTGGTCGCGATACCCACTCCGGGCACCCCGCTGCGGCGGCCGTGGCACGCGGTCGTCGGCGCCTATTCCGGCGCCTCCACGTGGCTGTTCGTCGGGCACTTGCACGCGGCCGGCTGGCGGCCACCCGGCCCCCCTCCGGATCCACCCACCGGGGGACGTGCGCCGCGGCGGTCCGGGCATAGGCTCGAGGGCGGCGGCGCGGACCGGCCCGTCGCGGTGGAGGGAGAGCCATGATCGAGGCGCTGCACGAAACCGCCCGAGCGATGGTGAGCCGGCCGAGGGGCATCCTCGCGGCCGACGAGAGCATCGGCACGATGTCCTCCCGGCTGGAGAAGGTCGGGGTCGCGGTGACCGAGGAGAACCGGCGGGCCTACCGGGAGATGCTGGTCAGCACTCCGGATCTGCACCTGGGCATCAGCGGAGTGATCCTGTCCGACGAGACCTTCAACCAGAAGCTCGCGGACGGCCAGGACTTTCCGCTGGCCCTGCACGCCGTGAATATTCTGCCCGGTATCAAGGTCGACACCGGCGCGAAGGACTTAGCCTTCTCGCCCGGTGAGAAGGTGACCGAGGGCCTTGATGGCCTGCGCAAGCGGATGAAGGATTACGTCTCCCGCGGCGCCCGTTTCGCCAAGTGGCGCGCCGTGATCACTATCGGTGAGGGCAGGCCAACCCGGCGCGCGCTGCGGGCGAACGCGCACGCGCTGGCGCGGTACGCCGCGCTGTGCCAGGAGTCGGGCGTGGTGCCCATCGTCGAGCCTGAGGTGCTGAGGGACGGCGACCACAGCATCGACCGGTGCGCCGACGTGACCCGCGCGGCGCTGGAGCATGTCCTGGCGGAGCTGGAGGAGGCCGGGGTGGATCTCGCCGGCACGGTGCTCAAGCCCAACATGGTCGTGCCGGGCTCGGCATCGGGCCGCCACGCCAGCCCCGCGGAGGTCGCGGAGCAGACCGTGGCCACGCTGCGCGCGGTGCTGCCCGCGTCGCTGGCCGGGGTCGCCTTCCTCTCCGGCGGTCAGTCGCCGGAGGTGGCCACCGCGAACCTGGCCGCGATGCAGAAACACGAGACACCGTGGCCGCTGACCTTCTCCTTCGGGCGGGCGCTGGTCGACCCGGCGCTCAAGGCCTGGCACGGGGACCCCACCCTGGTCGCCGCAGGTCAGCAGGCGCTGGCCGACCGGGTCGGGCCCAACTCGGCAGCGGTGGCGTGAGCACACGCTCTACCGACATCAGTCCTTACCGCAACATCCGGGCTAATTCCGGGGGCCTCATCTGAAAACCTACAGTGTTATCGGGATGGGATCGTTCGGTACCAATGTCGCCACTGAGACGTGTGGCCACGTCAGGTCATTGAAATTCAGGAAGACCGTTTGCGTGTATTGGATCTGCGTGTACGTGACGTCGATCTGGGTATCCGCGACGATCTCCGTTGCTGAACTGACCGCGAAACTCGCAACAGGGTTACCCGCGCTCGCGCTGCCCTGGACGATCACCGGTTGGCCGGGGCCGCCGGCTGGCACCGCGATCTGCTCCGAGACGGTCTCGATCCAGAATATCGCAGCCATCTGAATCGCATTGGCGTTCGGCGCCGTCGCGGTCTTGTCGCCCAGCAGGAACGCGATGTTGTCGGTCCCGCCACCGAAAAGCGGGTCGCCGGGATTTGTGCTGATCACGATGACCGCCGTGGAGGTGATGTTCTGCTTATCGGCGCGGTTCTTTATGATGAGATTGGGATTGTCCAGAATGGCCTGCGTGATCGTGCCGGCAGCGATGAAGTTCGTCAGATCCTGTGGCACCCGGAACGTGCCCGTATCGTTCACTTCCTGGCTTGGGAACCTGATTGGCCCGCCCGGGTTACCGATCAGGAAGGGCGTGATGTCCACGGGCTGAATGACCGGGCCTCCGGCGACCGTGAACGAGGTTCCCTGAGCTTCGATGGTTGTGCCATGCGGAATAGACGCCATGCGTACGAGCGTGGCACCCTCGGCTGGCGCAGTTGTGGGCGGAACACTCAACCAGACACCTGGCTCGAAATAGATCCCGACAGGTTGGGCGGGATCGCTGACGTCGTTGATGGTCTGCAGGTACGGGATGCCGTTGAGGAACACGTCGCCCTGGACCATACCGCGATTAGGGATCGACCCGAGCGCTGGCGAGAATGACAGAATCTCCTCGGTCGGGTTCAACTCGAGAATATTGTCGTCGGGCCCGTGGGCCGGATTGGGCAACGGTGTCGGAGTAACAGCAAAGTCCTGTGGCCTAAAAATTGTATTGAAGCCGACACCTTTGAATGTTCCGATGAAGCTCGCGATGGCTCCCAGATCCGGATCGGGCTGCACGGCCTCCGCAGCCCGATCCAGGCCTCGCACCGACGGCACCTGCCCAAATCGGAAACCGCGCGTCCGCTCAAGGACGGGCTCAGTCGGAACAGTATCCGTCATGGCTCATCCACATCCTTTTCTCATTGCCCAACGCATGCCAGACGGTGCCAGAACACACCGCCAGCAGAGGTTGTCCCGGCGCTCGTGGAACTTGAAGTGGGTATGTGCTCGGTGTCTGCACGGCGCTGGCGTCGGGCAGGTAGTCGCCGCTCGGTCAGGTCCGTTTACCTGCGCTTAAGCTTTCGCGCCAGGTTGCGTTCGACGACGTAGCTTTCACCACCCTCGCCCGTCCGATTGTCTTCTGGCTACCCTGTCGATACGTCAGCTTCAATAAGAATAGTCATTCGCGATTAGAAACACAAGTGTCATCACTCGTCTGGAGTATCAGAGTTGCGATGGTTCAAGTGTTCCCACGCACAGAGCTACATGTGGCGGTCGTTGATGTCGTGAACGCCGGAATGTGGGATGAGCCCCGGGCGTCGCGGTAAGGGCACCGTAGCCAGGGTGCGGAGTGCAGGTACTGAAAGTGACCGATCAGCAACGATTGGTAGGATGGTGTCCTCGCTAGCACGAGCCACGGAGGTAGCACGACAGGGCGATGCCAGCCATCGTGTTGTACACTCACAACGTGGTCAGTGGTGGACGGCACCCGAAGAAACCCATCGCCGACGCACTGGCTGCGGTCGCCCGCCCGGGACTGCGGGTCGACGAGATCCACAAGGGCCACCGCTGGGGCGTGCTGGTCTGCGAGGTCTGCGGTGCGACCTGTCGCTGTGGTCCACGCCGAGCGTCCCCGAGCATGTCGCGAAGCGGGTGCACCACTTCGCGGGTCGCCACCGACACGAGGAGGACCGATGAGCAGCCACGAGTTCACCCTGATCCTCGACCACGCGCCCAGCGGCGAGGAGCTGGACATACTGTTCGAGGCAGGCTGTGCCGACTCCACCCCGGAAACCGTGGCCGGTAATGGGTGGCTGCACTTCGACCGGGCCGCCGGCACTCTCCTTGAGGCGCTGACCTCCGCCATCCGTGACGTCGAGTCCACCGGGCTGGCCGTGTGCGCAGTGGTCAGTGATGATCTCGTCTCGCTCAAGGACATCGCTGCTCGCACCGGGCGCACCTACGAGAGCGCCCGGCTGCTGGCGTCAGGGAAGCGCGGCCCGGGTGGATTTCCCCCGCCGGTGACAGCCGCCGACGGATGGTCGCTGCATTCGTGGGCCCAGGTCTCGCAGTGGTTGCGCACCAACCTACTCACCGAGACGGCAGCCGAGCAGGACCACAGGATCCTGGCGGCCGTAGACCACCTGGTGCGGGCCCGGTGCCTGCTCGACGACCGGGAACATGGGTTGACGACCTTGGCGAACCTGCTGACATCCCGACGCGACGTCGCATAGCTGGCCGCGCGGTTCGGCCGACGACAAGGGCGAGGTCAGTTCGACATCGCCGGTCGGCGATGTCGCGGTTGGACGAGCCGGCCACCATCAGGCGGCGGCAGCGAAGTCCGCTGCCGCCCGCCCTGTCACGTCACAGCAGGTGGTCGTACGCCCCTGCCTTGGCATCCGCGACGAACGCCGCCATCTCCGCCGGGTTGAAGATCAGCGTGCGCGCCCGGCGCTCGTCGGGCGGAAGCTTGCTGTCCTGAAGTCCGATCAGCCCGGACGCCGCCGCCACGAGAATGCACGTGGCCTGGTCCCCACTCGCGGCAGGCGGGTGGTAGTCGGCGTTCTCCACCGCCGCATACTGCGCGTCGGACAGCGAGTCGTACGGGTTGTGGCTCATGCAGATCTCACATCTCCTTCATGACGGTGTTGATGAGGTCGAGCGACTCGCTCGCCGGGAGCGCCTGCGCGAGAGCGGCGTGAAACATGTAGTTCAGCTTGCTGATCGGTTCGCGATCCTCGTAGATCTGTGCCCCGAGGTCGCCGTCGATGTGTCCGACCTCGCCATCGTCGGGATGCGGAAAGCCGTAGAGAGCGAAGCTGGACACCCCAGGCCACGGTCCGCGAGCGTAGGGGAGGACGTGGATCGCGTGCCGCCGCTCCTCATTGAGCTGGCAGAGCTTGCGCAGTTGCGCGGTCATCACCAGGCGGCCGCCCACCGCATGGTGCAGCGACGCCTCGGTCAGGACCACGGTCAGCGTGCCGAAGCTCGGTTCGGACAGGCGGCGCTGGCGGCGCATCCGCAGCTCGACGCGCGTGTCCACGTGGTGTGGCCGGACGAACCCGCGAGCTGACTCGATCAAAGCGCGGGCGTAGCCCTCGGTCTGCACCAGCCCCTGAACGAATACGGCGTCGTAGGTCCTGATCGTGCTGGCCTCCTCTTCCAGCTCGGTCACCATCTCCAGGAGCTCGGGCATGAGCTGGCTCCAGTCCTGCCACCAGCCGCGCTCATCGGCTCGAGCGCGCAGCTCCTCGAGGCCCGCCGCCGCCGCTGGGTCGGCCCCCACGGCGCGGATGATCCGGGCGAGCTGCTCGGTGCCGAGACGGGCGAGCCCGGACTCGACGCGGGACAGGGCCGACTGCGTGAGCCGGACCTGCGCGGCGCAGCCCTGGCTGACCGTCGCCGCGAGCGCTTCCTGGCTGATTCCGGCGGTCTCACGCAGCGCCTTGAGCCGCCTGCCGAGTCGTCGGCTGCGTACGGTCTTCCGTCCGGCCACAGGTTGGGCTCCTTTCAGTCACCCGATGGTTTCCACCGATCACCGGGCGCGTGTCAAGCTCGTCACCCGGTTGGGGGACTTGCAGACGTCGCATAATGCGGACATTATTTCGGCATGGCCGCCGAGCCTGGCGTAACCCGGTGATTATCCCCCCACCCAGGCTCGACCGGTCGCCGGTCGTCCCGCAGTGACGGCCGGCCGGCGGCGACCCCCGCTGCCCCCGTAAGCACCGGGGTCGCCGCCACCCACACGGTCCCGCGCGTCACGCGCGGGCAGGCAAGGGGAGGCACGGGATGACGCTGCCCAGCATGGACGATCACAAGGGCGCGGGCGTGCTCCGGTGTGCCGGATGCCGGCGCGCGGAGACGCTGATGCTGCCAGCGACTCCCGCCGGCCTGGCGGTCGCCGAGGAGCTGGTGGCCTCGACGCTGGCGGCGTGGGAGGTCGCCCCCGATACCGTGGCGGCGGTGCAGACGCGCACGAGCTACCTTGTTCAGGCCGCGATCGATGATGTGCGCGCCGCGACGGCCTCGGGTGGACCGTCGCGCCCCGACCCGGTGAGTGCTCCCGCGGGCATGGTCGGGTTCGCCGTGCTCATGCACAACGACGGGATCATCGTCGAGGTGTGTGTCTCTGTGCTCTCGGCTCTCCGGCACGCGATGCTGCTCGACATCCCCTCGCCGTTCGGGGTGCAGTGGCTGCGGCACCCGCAGACCGGCGAAGTCAGCGGCCGGCTCCTGTGGTGCGGGGTCAAGACCGGCCGAAGCGGGGCCACGGCCCAGCGCAGCGGAATCTGCCTGCCGTGGTCGGAGTCGGCGGCTACCGTCTGACCCCAGCCGCCACATCACACCCGACAGCGAACCGCTATTCGGCTCCGAGTGGCGCCTGACGGCTGGCGTGAACCGCTATTCGGCTCCGAATGGCGACCAACGGGGGACGGTAGACGTCCCCGATACTCTGCTCAAGGGTCAACGTCCTAGCGGAAGAGGCCCTCGCGCAGCGCTGTCGCCACCGCCGCCGCCCGGTCGGTCACCGCCAGCTTGCGGTAGATGCCCCGCACGTGACTCTTCACCGTCTCCTCGCCAACCACCAGCTCGGCGGCGATGGCCCGGTTGGACAAGCCGGCCACCATCAGCGAGAGCACCTCACTCTCCCGGTGGGTGAGGCCGAGGTGCGCGCCGGGCCAGTACTCGCCGGCCTGCAGCCGGGCCGCCGAAGCCCCGGCCCTCGCGCTGAGGCCGACATCGACGACCACCGCGCCGGCGTGCACCCGGTGCAGTTGCTCGACCAGCTCCGGGCCATCGATCCGCTTGAGGAGGTAGCCCGCCGCGCCCGCCTGCATGGCTTGGAACAGGTACTGCTCGTCGTCGTAGACGGTGAGCAGGACGACCCGACGCCCGGGAGCGTCCCGCACGAGGTCACGGCACAGCTCCAGCCCGCTTTCCCCGCCCACCCGCACGTCGGCGAGGACGACGTCGGGGTTCAGCCCGGCGACCACCCGCCGCGCGGTCGCCACATCCGCGGCTTCGCCGACCACCCGCACTTGCCCAGCGAACCGACTGAGCATCGCCTTGAGGCCAGTACGCACCATTTCATGATCATCGACCAGAACCACGCGCAGCGGCTGGCCGTCCATACACTGAGTGTAATCAGCCGATTAGGCCTGACCGGTGACACGATATGGGGACACGATGTGGGGGACGGATTCCCCTTGCCTTTCCCTCCAGGAGGGGACGCCGGCCGCGGCCGGGCTACTTACGGTCAGGTACGGCTCGTTGCGGCCTAGTGTGGCCTTGCGGAGAATGAGGTGTCGTCGTGCCCGATAAGTTGTTGCGAATGGAGCGAGCCGGGTCCGGTACGTCGCGCCCGGTGATGCTCGCGATCGCCGGCGACAGCGCCGCGGGGAAGACCACGCTGACCAAAGGCCTGGTGGACGCGCTGGGCGCCGATCGGATCACCTCGCTGTGCGTGGATGACTACCACCGCTACGACCGGACCGAACGCAAGGGACTGCCCTTCACCGCGCTGCACCCGGACTGCAACTACGTGCAGATCATGGAGCAGCACCTGCAGCTGCTGGCCACCGGCCAGCCGGTGCTCAAGCCGATCTACGACCACCACACCGGCCAGCTCACCCGGCCCGAGCTCATCGAACCCACCGAGTTCGTCATCGTGGAAGGTTTGCTGCCGCTGCACACCCGGCTGGCCCAGGCGTGCTTCGACATCAGTGTGTACCTCGACCCGCCGGAACACATCCGGCGCGACTGGAAGGTCACGCGGGATGTCACCAAGCGCGGATACACCCCGGAGCAGGTACTAGCCGAGCTCGACAAGCGGGAGTTCGAGTCCGAGGCGTTCATCCGCCCGCAACGCTCCGCCGCCGACATCGAGGTCCGGTTCGGTCCCGTGGAGCAGCGCGATGACCCGCCGGAGACCCCGCTGTCAGCCGAGCTGACGCTGCGCCCGACGATTCCCCACCCCGACCTCACCGGAGTGTTCCGCGAGTCCGACCGGCGCGCCATGCACCTGCGGCTGGCCCGCGACGAGGACGGCCGACCGGTGGAGGCACTGCATATACACGGGTACGTGCCCCGCGAGGAGAGCCAGCTGCTGGAGAAGGCGATCTGGACCAAACTCGACACCGCAGCGGAGCTGCCCTCCTCGTTAGGCCAGGTCGGTGAGGGCGCCCGCAGCGAGCCGCTGGCCATCACCCAGCTACTGCTGCTGTACCACATGCTCGACTCAGTTCGCTGACCCCGCTGGAGCGGCTCCGACCACGCACCAGCGGCACAGCGGACTCGATGGTTGCGTGGCGAGGTCAAGGCCCTCCCGGGTTGGCGGCGCGCCGTCGTTCCCGGGTCCCCCATGCGCTTGAGACGTCCCAAAGCAGCCCGGCCAGCTGCTCCGCCTCCTGACTGGTCAGCACGACCGTGGCTTTTGATCCCTCCGTACCGGTGAGCCACACACACCCAGCCCGGCCCACGCCCTGCCGTGTGACGATCAGGGTGGTGGGCTCACCGTCCGGGGTCTGACCCCGCACTGTCGCGCGGGACGTCTCGTCGGGAGTGCTCATCGGGCACCATCCCTGGGCCGAGGTGCGCATGTCAGGTTCTCGCTCATGGTCGGTAAGGCAACCAGTGTGGGCGGTATGCGGGAATTAGTGCCCGAGGTGCGTTTCGGTGCCTGTGGTGCGCTCTGGTTCCACCCCGGGTGTGCGGGCGCTACGGTGCGGTACCACCATCGGATTGCGATCATGGGCACGGGGGATGACGGACTCAACCAACGAACTTGCTGTCGTGCTCACCGAGCTGGGCTGGAAGCCCGAGGTGTTGGCTCGGCGGCTGAATAACATCGCCACCCTGCACGGGCGTAGCG
>JBOHFY010000448.1:0-11924 GCA_050699895.1 Pseudonocardiaceae bacterium | reverse complement strand
CCCATAAACGTCCGTAGCGTCGAGTTCACGGCGCGTTCCCTCCCGTGGAAGGCACGATCGCATAGGCAGGCCAGAATTCGTGCCCAGCCGCCACCCAAGGGCGATCCCGCCGACGCCTGGTGCCCGGCCTGCCCTGGGGCTCCCGAACTCAACAGCAGAGCTGTTCTGGTCGACCTCATCAGCTCTGCTGTTGAGTTCGGGAGCCCCAGGGCAGGCCGGGCTCGAGAGGGGAAGGGGCGAACACAGCAACTCTGTATACGGATCGTGAAACGTCCGTGCTGTCGAGTTCACGGCGTGGTGCTCCGGCGACCAGGGTGTCTTCAGGTCACTCTCAGGCGGGGGGGTCACACTGGTCGTATGCGCATCCTCGTGGTCGACGACGACCGGGCGGTCCGGGAGTCGCTGCGCCGGTCGTTGCAGTTCAACGGCTACACGGTGCAGCTTGCTGGGGATGGCCTGCAGGCTATGGACGCGCTGGCGGCGCAACGGCCCGACGCCATGGTGCACGACGTGATGATGCGGTGGGTGGACGGCCTGGAAGTGTGCCGGCGCCTGCGCGGCACCGGCGACGACCTGCCGATCCTGGTGCTCACCGCCCGGGATGCGGTCTCTGACCGGGTCGCCGGGCTGGATGCCGGCGCGGACGACTACCTGCCCAAGCCATTCGCCTTGGAGGAGTTGCTCGCTCGGCTGCGCGCGCTGCTTCGGCGCTCCCCACCGGAAGGCGCCGGGGCGGCCGGGGCCGAGCTCGGGTTCGCGGACCTCGTGCTGGATCAGGGCACTCGCGAGGTCGCCCGGGGCGGCCGCCCGATCAGCCTGACCCGCACCGAGTTCAGCTTGCTGGAGCTGTTCATGCGACACCCCCGGCAGGTGCTCACCCGCAGCCGGATCCTGGAGGACGTCTGGGGCTATGACTTCCCCACCTCGGGCAACGCCCTGGAGGTCTACGTTGGGTACCTGCGGCGCAAGACTGAGGCGGGTGGTGAGTCGAGACTGATCCACACCATGCGGGGCGTGGGCTACGCGTTGCGGGAGACGCCTCCGTGACCCAGGCGGTCGGCCCGCGCTTCGGGAACCGGCGGATGTCGCTGCGCACCAGGGTCACCGCGCTGGTCGCGGTGTTGGTCGGAAGCGCCGTCGCAGTGGTGTCGCTCGCCGGTTACTTCACCGTTCGCAGCAGCCTCTACGACCAGCTTGACACAACCCTGCTGCAGCGCGCCGACTCGCTGCGCACCACGCTGGCCACCGCCGAGCAGCTCGGTGTCATACCGGAGAGTTTCTTCAGCGCGGCCGACATCAGGGTCGGCCTGCTTGACGGCCGCACCGGCCAAGGCTATGTCGGCGGAGACCTGGCGATGGGGCCTGAGGAGCTTGCTGTGGCGCGCGGCGAGCGGCCCGCGTCGTTGCGCACCGACCGGGTGCGCGACCTGCGCGTCGGTGCCGTGCCAGCGGGGCGAGGTGCCGCGCTGGTGGTGGCCCAGGGATTGGGCGCCACCCGGACCACGCTGGCCCGGCTTGGTCTGGTGTTCGCGCTGGTCGGGGGAGCCGGCGTGCTGCTGGCCGCGGTCGCGGGCACCGCGGTTGCCCAGGCTGGGTTGCGCCCGGTGCAACGACTGACCGAGGCGACTGAGCGGATCGCTCGTACCCGTGAGCTGCAACCGATCGCTATCTCCGGCGACGATGAGCTCGCCCGGCTCACCGCGAGCTTCAACAGCATGCTCAGCGCGCTGGCCGACTCGCAGGAACGCCAACGCAGGCTGGTCGCCGATGCCGGGCATGAGCTGCGCACTCCGCTCACCTCGCTGCGCACCAACCTGGAGCTGCTGGCCGCCTCCGACCGCCCGGACGCTCCTGTGCTCTCCGATCAGGACCGCAAGGAGATCTCCGCCGACGTGCGGGCCCAGGTGGAGGAGCTCTCCACCCTGGTCGGTGACATTGTCGAGCTGGCCCGCGAAGATGCCCCCCAGGTGGTGCACGAACCGGTGGAGCTGCCGGAGGTGGTGGAGCGGGCGCTGGCCAGGGCGGCCCGGCGGGCGCCGGGTGTGCACTTCGACGTCAGCCTCGCGCCGTGGAGCCTGCTCGGTGACGCCAACGCCCTGGAGCGCGCCGTGCTCAACCTGCTCGACAACGCCGTCAAGTGGAGCCCGGCGGCGGCGACTGTCACCGTCGCGCTGGCGCCGACTGGCCGTGGGACGGCCGCAGTGGATGTGGTCGACGCCGGACCGGGGATCGCCGAGGCCGACCTGCCCTACATCTTCGAGCGGTTCTACCGCTCCTCAGATGCGCGCACCCTGCCCGGGTCAGGACTGGGGCTGGCCATTGTGGCGCAGGTCGCCGCCCGCCACGGGGGTACGGTGCGGGCCAGCCGACGCCCGGAGGGGGGGACGCTGATGACCCTGGAACTGCCCGGCCGATCATCCACATGACACCCCAAGGTGGCTCACATGCACATCTCAGGAATCCAGGACACCCTAGAGCTATGACCGATGACACGTCGCGACCGGGGCAGCCTGGCGACCCCGGCGCGCACCCCGATCCGTCCTGGGCGCCGACCGGTCAACCCGGGTCGGCCTGGCCGCCGGAGCAGCACCCGGCATCCGGTGGGAACCCGCCAACCGCGCCAATTGGCCTGCCGCCCTTGGCTGCTCCCGGACCGCGCCCCGGCGGAACCCTCAGGGGAGCCGTCGTGCTGTCGCTGATCGTGGGCTTGGTCGCCGGAGGTGTCGGGGGCGCCGTTGGTTATCAGTTCGCGAGCACTGGGTCTGGTGTCATCAGTGCGCTAGACCTGCCCGTGCCGAAGGCCGTGCCAGCCGCGAACCTGCCGGTCGGCTCGGTCGAGCAGGTGGCGCAGAAGGTCACCCCCAGCGTGGTTCAGCTCCGGGTGCACGGAGCCCAGATGGCCGACGAGGGCAGCGGCATCGTGCTCAGCTCCGACGGGCTGATCCTCACCAACAACCATGTCGTCGAGCCGGCCGCCACCCGCGGCGCCGTCGACGTCGTGCTGCAGGACGGCCGCACGGTGTCGGCCCAGATCGTCGGTAGGGCGCCTAGTTTCGACCTTGCGGTAGTGCGGGCAGACGCCAGTGGCCTGACCCCGGCCCAGCTGGGGAACTCCAGCACGGTCCGGGTCGGGCAGCAAGTGGTGGCGATCGGCTCACCGCTGGGCCTGTCTGGCACCGTGACCAGCGGTATCATCAGCGCGTTGGACCGCCCGGTGCGGGCCGGCGGCGAGGGCAGCGGCCAGGAGACCGTGCTCGACGCGATCCAGACCGACGCCGCGATCAACCCTGGCAACTCCGGTGGCCCGCTGACCGACATGCAGGGCCGCGTGATCGCCATCAACGCCGCCATCGCCTCGCTGAGCTTCGGTAACGGGCAGGCGGGCTCGATCGGTCTGGGCTTCGCGATTCCTATCGACCAGGCCAGGCGGATCGCGAACGATCTTGTCCACAACGGCCAGGCCACCCAGGCCGTCCTCGGGGTGAGCGTTCCCGCCGGACGGCCTGAAGCCGGCGCGGCCATGGTTGTGGGGGTCACCCCCGGCAGCGCCGCCGCCGCCGCCGGCATCCAGACCGGTGAGATGATCACCAAGGTGGGCGACCGGCTGATCGACAGTGGTGACGCGCTGATCGCCGCCATCCGCTCATACCCACCGGGCTCCCAGGTCACGATAACCGTCAAGAACTCCGCGGGGACCTCCCGGCAGGTCCAGGCCACTCTCGGCGGCCAGCAGGTTGGGACCCGTTAACGGGTTCAGATAAGGTCGCGCTGACTCGGAGATCGAGACCTGGTTCTCGGCTCTCCTGGCGCCCGGCTACGGTGCTCGACATGGAACACAGCGCGCGCAACCTGGGGCGGGCTCTCGTTGTGATCGTCGATGACCGGGCGGTGCATGGCGAGCATGAGGACGTGACTGGCCCGCTGGTCACCGAGCTCCTCGAAGAGGCTGGTTTCGTGGTTGACGGTTCGGTCGTGGTGGCCGGCGAGTCCGTGGGTATCCGTAACGCTCTGAACACCGCGGTGATCGGCGGTGTGGACCTGGTGGTCACCGTCGGCGGTACCGGGGTGTCGCCGCGAGACGTCACCCCGGACGCCACGGCTGGCGTGCTGGACCGCCCGATACCGGGTATAGCCGAGGCCATCCGCGCATCCGGGCTCGCCGCTGGTGCCGTGGACGCGGGCCTGTCCCGCGGGATGGCCGGGGTATCGGGTAGCACCCTGGTCGTGAATCTGGCGCCCTCGCGGGCGGCGGTCCGTGACGGGATGGCCACCCTCACGCCCCTGGTCGGACGGGTGATCGACGAGCTGTCCTGGCCAGATCACGACTGAGCACCCACCACCACGGGCCCGAGCTCCTCGCCGTCGCGGGCCCGCAGGGCGGGGGCCGCTCAGGACTTGCCGCCTGCCTTGCCGTTTCGGCTCAGCGCGTTACCGACCAGCTGGCTCACGTTCGCGCACTGATCGCGGTAACGCCCACCGGTGGCCATGTTCACCGTGGAGACCGCGGCCCCGACGCAATTGACGGCGATACCGCCGGCCTTCTCGACGAGGGGGCCGAACTTCTCCATGGCCTGCTCGACGATCGGGCCGGCCGTGACCGCTACCTTCTCGGCGTACGGGCCGGCCTTGTTGATCGTTTGCTCGACGAGTGGGCCAGCCAAGTCCCTCGCCACGTCGACGAAGGGACTGGCCTTCTCCTTGGCCTGCTCGACATAGGGGCTGGCCTTTTCCATGGCCATCTCCACGAGGGGCGTGGCCTTGTCGATGGCCTGCACAACGACCGGGCTGGCCAGGTCGATGACGGGACCAGCCGCGTCCTTGATTTTGCTCACTAGACTCATGGTGGGAGCCCTTCCGTTCGTGAGACCGGGAAACCTCTATCCTGGCACTGGGATGCGGTAGCGGGAAGTGATCGGTGCTGTCTAGCTCGCGCGATTACGCGGAGGAGTCGGTTCGTCCGAATGCTCCCTCAGTGGAGAGTCACGGTGAGGGTCTGGGATATGGAGGCCGCCGCGACCCGGGTCGCCGCAACCGGGTCGAGCGCGACTAGCACCAGCTGGCCGGCACGCTCCCCGGCGCGGGTGCCGGCTTCCAGCACCGCGAGCACCCGGGCGCCGCGAGCCAGCACCACCGGCTCGTCCCGCCGTTCGCCGACGGTCACCACGTCGACGGTGGCACCGGGATGCAGCAGCGTGGCGACGCCCGGATCGGCGAGCCGCAGTGGAACGCTCACCGCGTCTGGATTCGTCGTGACCGTTCGGGTGAGATCGGAGCCGGTCAGCCGCACATCGGTGAGGGGCTCACCCCGCCGGACCGGTGCGGCCAGCGTCCGGCCCAGCACCGAGGTCGGGCTGCGGGCCGTGCCGTCGGGCACCAGTGGCGCCGGTAGCGCGCGCAGTGTCAGCTCACTGGCCCCGAGCACGGTGCCCGGGGTGAGGTCCCGGGCAGCGACCACCACGGTGTCTCCGGTGGCGGGTCCCCGGCCCGGAGCCAGCGCCAGCACGGCGGCGAGCCCGACGAGCACTGTGGCGGCGACCCGGCGCAGCACCAGCGTCCGGCCGAACCCGGACCCACGCAGGAGCCCGTCGTAGCGCTCCCGCAGCAGCGGCGCCAACGCACGCGGACCGCCGTTGTCTCGCCGTTGTCTCATTTCGGCCTCCCGACCTTGTCTTCACGATCATGACGCTAGGCGAGATCAGGCTGCGGCGGCAGTCGCGCGGTGGCGGGCTGTGGACAACCGGACACCTGTGGACAACTCCCGCGAGGTGCCCCGCTAGGTCAGGAGGTGGCGGCGGTCGTTGAGCTCGAGGACGATGAGGATGATGCCGAGCCAGCCTTGGACTTCGAGTCGGAAGTGGACGGTGTGGAGTCCGACGTGGATTTGCCGTTCGAACCGGGCTCGGTCTTGCCGTTTGAGCTGGACTCGGTTGAGCCAGTCTTGGTCGATCCAGACTGCGGCGAGCTGCTGGCGCGGCTGTCGTTGCTGTAGAAGCCGCTGCCCTTGAACACGATGCCCACCGACGAGAACAGCTTGCGCAAGCGGCCAGAGCACTCGGGGCAGTCGGTCAGCGACGGTTCGGTGAACTTCTGCACGGTGTCGAAGTGATGCTCGCACGCGGTGCACGCGTAGGAGTAGGTCGGCACGTCTCGCCTCCACGTAGCTAGCACTCTACGTACGAGAGTGCTAGGCGCGATGATAGCAAGGCCGCCGCCGCAGCACGTCGGACTCTGCGGGAAGGGTGGGGGGAGGGTTCGTTCTCGCTGGCCGTCGGGTTGGCGTGGGCGCGGTGTGTCGCCGATGATGCGGGTCACGTCACCACGGGGGAGACCGTCCTTGGCGATCGCGAATGATCGGTTCCGGCAGTGGGAGCAGGCCTCGGCCGGGGGTCAGGGCTGCGGTGACCGGGACATCGTGCGGTTGCGCCGGCAGTGTGGCGAGCACCTCGTCGTCCCGGACGATAGCCACCAGCGGGGTACCGGGGCTCGCCAGTGGCAGGCTCCGGTCGTAGTGCCCGCCACCGCGGCCGAGCCGAGTCCCGTGCCGGTCGACGGCCAGCGCCGGCACCAGCACCAGCACGGCGGTAGCGATCGCCGCGCGGCCCAGCCGCGGCCCGGTCGGCTCGAGCAGCTCCAGCGACCCGGCCCGTAGCGACCCGGCCCGTAGCGACCCGGCCCGCATCGACCCCATGCCGGTGTACTCAGCCCAGTCCAGCGGCCCTAGTGGATCGACCAGGGGCAGCAGCACTCGGCAGCCGCGGCGCGCCAGACCGTCGAGCAGTTCTGGTGAACCCGGCTCGTCGCCGACCGGCCAGTAGGCGCACACCGTGCCAGCCAGCCCGAGCGCCAGCACCGCCCCAGCCAGCGTGACCGCCTCAACCTCCCGCACTGCCCCCGGTACCGCCCGGCGCGCCGCCACCAACCGCCGCCGCAACGCCCCCTTGCCGTTCTCGTCCACATCACCGCCCGACAGGGAGATCTATCGGGGCTAACGACGCCCCGATAGTCCCCGATAAGTCTCCATGTCGGGCCGGGGTGCGTCGAGTGGGGTGGATAGGGTTGCCGGTTATGAGTGCTTTGGATCGTGGCGCGGGTGGGTACCGGGAGTTCCGCACCGCGGTGGTGCCGGCGGCCGGGCTCGGGACTCGATTCTTGCCGACGACCAAAACTGTGCCCAAGGAGCTTCTGCCGGTGCTCGACACCCCGGCGATCGAGTACGTCGCGGCGGAGGCGGCGCGGGCCGGGGCCGACCGGCTGGTGCTCGTCGTCTCACCGGGTAAGGAGTCGGTGGCGGCGCACTTCGATCCCAACCCGGATCTGGAGGCCGAGCTGCGGGGGCAGGGCAAGGACGCGCTGCTGGCCAAGGTGCGCCGGGCCCCCGGGCTGATCAGAGTTGAGATCGCGATGCAGCGCAAGCCGCTCGGGCTGGGGCACGCGGTGGGCTGTACTGAGCCGTTGCTGGCGGAGACCGAGGACGCCGTGGCCGTCCTGCTGCCTGACGACTTCGTGCTGCCCACCGGAGTGTTGACCACGATGGCCGCGATCCGCCAGCGACACGGTGGCAGCGTGCTGTGTGCCTTCGACGTCCCGGGCGAGCAGATCTCCGCCTACGGGGTGTTCGAGATCGAGGACACCGACGACCCGGACGTCAAACGGGTGCGCGGGATGGTGGAAAAGCCGGCGCCCGAGGCGGCGCCGTCCACGTTCGCGGCGGCCGGTCGCTACCTGCTGGACCGCGCGGTGTTCGACGCGCTGCGCCGGATCGTCCCCGGCGCGGGTGGCGAGCTCCAGCTCACCGACGCCATCGCGCTGCTGATCGAGGAGGGCCCTCCGGGGCACGTTGTGGTGCACCGGGGCGGGCGCCACGATCTGGGTACCCCGGCCGGGTTGCTTCGGGCGTCGGTGGACTTCGCGCTCGAGGACCCTGATATTGGCCCTGATCTGCGGAGATGGTTGCTCGACAGGCTGGAGCGGGAGACCACGTGAGGTCGCTGGACGAGCAGCTCGGGCGGGTGCTGGACGCTGCGGTGCGGCCCGCGCCGGTGCGGGTGGCGATCTCCGAGGCGCAGGGCATGCTCTGCGCGGAGGAAGTCGTGGCGCAACGCTCGCTGCCCGGTTTCGATCAGGCCGCGGTCGACGGGTACGCGGTGCGCAGCGTGGACGTCACGGAGGTCCCCGTTACCTTGCCGGTGGTGGGCGAGATCGCCGCCGGTTCGCGGCAGCCGCTGCGCCTGCAGCCCGGCCAGGCGGTCCGGGTCGCCACCGGCTCGGCGCTGCCCGCGCTGGCTGACGCGGTGGTCCCGCTGGGGCACACCGAGAACGGGGTGGCCCATGCGGCCCGGGTCACAGTGGCGTGCTCGGTGCTGTCGAAGGCCTACGTGCGCCGCACTGGAGAGGATGTGCAGACCGGTGACGTCGCGGTACGCCCTGGCGCGGTGATCGGCCCGGCGCAGGTGGGGCTGCTCGCCGCGGTGGGGCGGGCCAAGGTGCGAGTGCACCCTCGGCCCCGGCTGTCGGTGCTGTCGGTCGGTGAGGAGCTGGTGGACGTCGACCGCACGCCGGGTGCCGGGCAGGTCTATGACATCAACTCCTACGCGCTGGCCGCGGCCGCCCGCGATGCGGGCGCCGAGGTGCACCGGGTCGGCATCGTGCCCTGCGATCCGTCTCGGCTGCGCGAGGCGGTAGAGGGCAGGGTGCTGGTCTCGGAGATCGTGGTGGTAGCCGGCGTGATCGGCGGGGCGATGGGGGAGGAGCTGTGCGGCGCGCTGGGCGAGCTCGGGGCGCTCGATGTGGGGCGGGTGGCCATGCACCCGGGTTCCGTGCAGGGTTTCGGCCGGCTCGGCCCGGACTCGGTGCCCACCTTTCTGCTGTCGAGCAACCCGATCAGCGCGCTCGTGGTCTTCGAGGTGCTGGTGCGGCCCATGATCCGGCTCGCGCTGGGCAAGCGCAATCCCCATCGCCGCACCATCACCGCGCGGCTGCTGTCCCCGGTGACGTCCACGGCGGGCCGTCACGGGTTCCTGCGCGGCCAGCTGCTGCGCGATCCCGACACCGGGGAGTACCTGGTGCAACCGCTCGGTACCTCCGGTGCTCATCTGTTGGCCTCGCTGGCGGAGGCGAACTGCCTGATCCTCATCGACGCGGACACCACTGAGGTGCCGATCGGCGAGCAGGTGGCCGTGAGCTTCCTCGCCCAGCGCGGCTGAGGCGCCGTGCTCGGGTCTGGGCCTGATGGCCGCCACCCCGGCTGGCCGGCGTGGCTGGGCCCGGTGCGGGTCGCGGCGGGGCAGGTCGTGCTGCGCCCGGTGCGGCTGCGCGACGGTTCAGCGTGGAGCCGGTTGCGGCTGCGCGACGAGACCTATCTGCGTACCTGGGAGCCAGACGCGGAGGGCACCTGGGCGGAGCGCTTCACCACCATGGCCTGGCCGGTGATGTGTGGCGGGCTGCGCGCCAGCGCCCGGCGGGGCAATGCCCTGCCGCTCACCATCACGCTGGACGGTCGGTTCGCCGGCCAGCTCACGCTGGGTAACGTGGTGCGTGGCTCGCTGCTTTCGGCCTGGGTTGGTTACTGGGTGGAGTCGCGCGCGGCCGGGGGTGGCGTGGCGACGGGGTCGGTGGCGCTGGCGGTGGACCACGCGTTCGGGCCGGTCGGCCTGCACCGAGTCGAAGCCACCGTGCGGCCGGAGAACACGGCCAGCCTCCGGGTATTGGCCAAGCTCGGGTTCCGGGATGAGGGGCTGCTGCAACGCTACCTCGAGGTGGACGGCGCGTGGCGGGACCACCGGTTGCTCGCCCTGACCCGGGATGAGGTCGGTGCCGGGTTGGTGGCCCGCCTGATCCGCTCAGGTCACGCCCGCCACCCCTAATCTTCGGCGCGCCTCCGGCATCTGGGTGATCGCTGTGACTACCGTGACCCGGCAGTGGTGCAGACATTTCGGGAATGGCGGACCGGGGTAGGGAGCGCGGAGTGCCCAGCTCGCTGATCTTCGCGGCGCTGGCGGCGGCATGGCTTGTCGTCCTTGTTCCGATGGTCGCGAAGCGACGGCAGGAAGTGGTCCGCACCGCGGAGTCCGCGCTTGCCTCTCGGGTGCTGCGCCGGCCCGGCCCGCCTCGGGCGGCACCCCAGCACGGTCAGGAGATGCCCATGGTCGGTGAACGCCTCGCGCAGCGGGAGCCCGCTGCGGGCGAGCGCCGGTACAGATCGGGTCGCGGTGGCTACGACCCGGAGCTTGCCGCGCAGCTAGCCCGGGAGAAATACGCGTTCCGGCAACGGGTGGTGCTCGGTCTCGCGGTCGGAGCCCTCGTCACGCTGGCGCTGGCCTACACCGTGTCCGGCCTGCTGTGGTGGGCACATGCGGCGCTGGACATGGCGATAGCCGGTTATCTGGGCTACCTGCGCCGGCAGGTGCGTATCGAAGACGAGATACGCCAGCGTCGGGCCGCGCGGTTGTCCGGGTCGCGAGCTCCTGGGTCTCACGCAGCAGTGCCCGCTGCAGACGTGCGCAACGACGTCGCCCAGGATACGGAAGAGCCGGTCCAGGAGCCGACGGTGCGTGCTGCGGCGCCGTCCGTGCCCCACCCCACCGCCGTCGCGCTGGACGTGGACGACGAAGACCCGATGTTCGAGGAGCTGCGGCCCGAGTTCCAACCGCGCTACCGTCGGGCGGTCGGCGAGTAGCCGATGACCGGCTGCTAGACTCGGCGCGCATCGCGGGGGGCTGTAGCGCAGTTGGTAGCGCGTCTCGTTCGCATCGAGAAGGTCAGGGGTTCGATTCCCCTCAGCTCCACACCATAGGATCATCTATCCAGTGAGACAGTGCACGTGTTGCGGCGCGCTCCTGAGTCGGTACAACCCAGAGCCGGTGTGTGCGAGTTGTCGCCACGTCGACGAGTCCATCTCGGCCACCGGGGAGTGGTTCAGTCGACCCACTGGCGTGCTGGCTGACCCTGTCGGCGCTGTGCTCCGTGCCTGGCGGGCATCCGCGCGCGATAGCCAGGTTGAGACGGCGTGGTTGCTGGGTATGACGCAGCAGAATCTCAGTCAGATTGAGAATGGTCGGCAAGCGATGTCGTATGAGCAGCGGCAGCGCGCCGTGTCTGTGCTCGGTATCTCCGCTGAGGATCTTGGGTTGGCTCCGGGCCGATCCTGTGCCGAGCTGGACACCGTCGTTGCTGTTGATCAGGCGCGGTGGCGTCAGGAGCGTCGGTGGCTCAACCGGCACCGTTCGGAGTTGGCGCGGCTTGCGGTGAAGCTGTACCCGGCGGAGCACCGGGTGCCGGATACGACGTTGATCGCCGCCCATGGCTGGATTCTTGGCGAGCCGGTCGGTCTGCGGTCGCTGCGGCTGACGCTGGATGAACGGCCGCACGGCGTTGCCCTCGACGGGTCCGAGGCTGAGACTCTGCTGACGCGCCCGCTGTGCGCGCCGGAGCAGCGGTTCGACCACTACACCTCGGCTATGCGGCACGTTGATCCGCCGCGGTTGTTCGAGTCTCGACCGAGCTACCGGCTGCTCGGCGAGCAACTCGACGGGGGAGCCCTCCGCTTTGGACTTGCGGCGTACTTCGACAAGATCGATGTGTCCGAGGCGCTCGGCCATGAGCTAGCCATCGCCTGCCTCCGCGAGCACAACGGTGTCCCCGACTCTGTCGAGTCGTTGCGTGATGGGCTACCGTTCCGGGCTCTGATCGGTGACCCGTTCGATCCTGCCCGCCGCGCGATCATCCCCGGGGTGGCGACGCTGACGATCCGGCTGCGCCGTTACCCGGCGGAGCCGAGTTTCCTGCTGCACTGGCGTGATCCGGCGAAGGTCGCCACCGTCGGGGGGGTATACAGCGTGATTCCGGTGGGTGAGTTCCAACCGGCGAGTGTGGCGTTGTGGGATCGGCGTAATGACTTCGACCTGTGGCGCAATATCGTCCGGGAG
>JBOHFY010000447.1:0-2939 GCA_050699895.1 Pseudonocardiaceae bacterium | reverse complement strand
ACTTTGCCCCGCTCTCCCCCAGAACCCCGGTAACGGCAGCTCGTCCATTCCCAGGTCTGGGTCCAGGGCTCGCAGTGCTGCGGCGCTTCCGGTGAGTACGGGCCACCCGCAGGGGTGGGCGGACCGCACGACGCAGGCCAGGGCCAGGGCGTCGGAGCTCAGCGCGGCTGGGTCGGCGGTGCTGGCGAGGACGCGTCCTCGTCCACAGCGGCGAGGACCGCGTCGAGCGCGGCGTGCTCGACGGCGAGATCAGCGAACACGTCCCCGGCCCGCACCCGTGATGTCACCACGGTCCTCCTCTGTTGGCGGTGGGCTATGAGCGCAGGGCGGCGCCGTGGGTGTTGATGGCGGCGGCGACCGCCGCGTCGCGGGCGGTGCTGGCCTCGGCGACGGTGAGGGTGCGGTCCGGGGCGCGGAAGCGCAGCGCGAAGGCCAGGGACCGCTTGCCCGCGCCGATCTTCTCGCCGGTGTAGACGTCGAACAGGCGCACGTCCTCCAGCAGCTCCCCAGCACCTTGGCGCAGCGTGGCGGTCAGCTCGGCGGCCGGCACTGCGGCATCCACCACCAACGCGACGTCCTGCAGCACCGGCGGGTAGGGCGACACCACGGGCGCGGGCCGCTGGTCGGTCAGCGGTAGCGCGTCGAGATCCAGCTCCATCGCGCAGGTTCGCGGCGGCAGCCCCAGCGCCTCGACCACTGCGGGATGCAGCTCGCCAGCGTGCCCGACCGGGTGGCCGTCCACCCGCAGCTGCGCGCACCGGCCGGGATGCCACGGCGGGGTCTCGGCGGCGACCACGTCAAGCTCGACCAGGGCGGCGTGGCCCACCACTCGTGCGGCCTGGACCGCGTCGGCCCAGGTCACCGTGCGGCCGGGGCCCCACCAGCCGGGGCGTTCCCACTGCCCGGCGAGCACGACAGCGGCATGCAGCGGCTGCGCGGGTAGCGCACCGATCAGCGCGGCGACCTCGGCGTCGCTGGGTCGGTGGTCCACCGCCACGTCCGGCATCACGGCACCGTCCGCGCTCGGCTGCACAACCGGGGCTATCCCGTAGAGCGCCACGTCCCGCTGCCCGCGGGCGACGTTGCGAACAAGGGCCTCGAGCAGACCGGGTAGTAGCGTGGTGGCCAGCTGGTCGCGGTCGGACTCCAGCGGATTGAGCAGCGTGGTGGTGTGCCGCCGGAGATCGTCCTCGGGCAAGCCGAACGCGTCCCACGTGCCGGCTGAGACGAACGGGCTGGGCAGCACCTCCACGTACCCCGCCCCGGCCAGCGCTCGGGAGATCGCTCGGCGGCGGCGCTGCGCGGCGGTGAGCCCCCGGCCGGGCAGCGCCGGCGGCAGCTCGGAGGGGATGGTGTCGTACCCCTCCAGCCGCAGCACCTCCTCAACGAGGTCGGCGGGCTGGCGCAGGTCAGGACGCCAGGACGGCGGCGCGACGGTCAGCGTTGTAGTGGCGCCCACGCCGTCCACCTCTACCGCGCAGCCGATCTGGGAGAGCCGGCGGACTGTGGCGCCGCGCTCGTAGGGCCGCCCAGCCACCCGATCCGGCGCCTCGATCGGCATCACCACCGACACCCGCCCTGGCGGTGAGCCGACGTCGGTGCGGCCCGGCCGGATCTCGCCCCCGCCGTAGCGGGTCAGCAACATCGCGGCGAGCTCGACGGCGACCGGTGGCAGGGCGGGATCCACCCCGCGCTCGAAGCGCCGGGCCGCCTCACTGGGCAGCTTGTGCCGCCGAGCCGCGCGGGCTACGGAGGCCGGGTCCCAGGTCGCCGCCTCCAGCAGCAGGCTGGTGGTCCGCGGGCCGACTTCGGTGCTTGCGCCGCCCATCACGGCCGCCAAGGACACTGGGCCGCTCACGTCGCAGATCACCATGTCGTCCGGATCCAGCTCCCGGCAGACCCCATCCAGCGTGGTGAGTTTCTCGCCTTCGCTAGCCCGGCGGACGATGAGGTCACCGTCCAGCTTCGCGGCGTCGAAGGCGTGCATCGGCTGCCCGAGCTGGAGCATCACATAGTTGGTGACGTCGACGGCCAACGAAATCGGCCGCATTCCGGCCAGCTGCAACCTCCGGCGCATCCACCACGGAGACCCAGCGGTCGGGTCCACGCCCAACACCTCGCGCACCACGAACCGGCGGCAGCCCTGCTCGTCCGCAATATTTACCGGCCAGGCGGCACCCTGGGTCGGCACGACGTCCAGCAGGCCGGGATCGCCGTAAGGGACGTCGAACGCGATGGCCAGCTCGCGGGCCAGCCCGCGCACCGACAAGCAGTAGCCGCGATCCGGGGTGATCGCCAGCTCGATCACCGCATCATCCAGGCCCAGCACCGCAATGGCATCATCGCCCGGAACGGCGGCGTCGGCCGGCAGCACGATGATCCCGGTGTGGTCGTCGCCGAGCCGGAGCTCCGCAGCCGAACAGATCATGCCCTCGGAGGTCCGGCCATAGGCGGTGCGCGCCGCGATCGCGACGTCACCTGGCAGCACCGCGCCGGGCCGCGCCAGCACCACCAGATCCCCCGCGACGAAGTTGGTGGCACCGCAGACGATCCCGTGCGGCGCCGGTTCGCCGCCGTCAACCACGCAGTATCGGATGGGCTTGGCGAAGCCGGTCAGCTCCTCAATCTCCCGCACCCGCGCGACCACCAGCGGCCCGCTGACCGGGCCAAGGGGGTGCACCGCCTCGACTTCCAGGCCGGCCCGCACGAAGGCATCAGCGATCTGCGCCACGGTGGGGGTGTCACTACCCTCGGGGAGCGCGACGTGATCGCGCAGCCAGGACACCGGAATGCGCACTGAGATCAGGCCTCCGTTCCGAACGCGCAGGTGAACCGGACATCGCCCTCGACCATGTCGCGCATGTCAGATATGCCGTTGCGGAACATCAGGGTGCGCTCGATGCCCATTCCGAAGGCAAATCCCGAATACACGTCCGGGT
>JBOHFY010000446.1:0-17185 GCA_050699895.1 Pseudonocardiaceae bacterium | reverse complement strand
GGCGCGCTCGCGGTGGGGGTCTGGGACACCGTGCGGACTCGGCACCTCGCGCCCGAGCGTTATCGAGTGACGCCGCGCCGGCCGTGGGACGTCGCGACGGCGCGCCGGTCCGAGGACGCTGACCTGGCGCCGGCGTCCCAGCGGCCCAGCCTGCCCCCGCTGCTGCGTGGCTACCTGCGGTTGGGGGCCTGGGTCTGCGGGCCGCCCGCGCACGACCCGGACTTCGGGGTGGCCGACTTCCTGGTGCTGTTGGGCCTGGACCGGGTGGATCCCCGTTACCTGCGTCACTTCCTGGGGACCGACTTTCCGGGACGCCGCGCATGAACCGGCCGCATCCGTGGCTGCCGGTGTCGCCCTGCGGCGAGGGCTGTCTCCCACCGGCCGGCGCGGTGACGGGCGTGGGCTGGGCGCGTCGGCTGCCGCGGCTACTGGGCGTCGCGGCGATGCTGCTGGCCGCGGCGGCGCTGGCGGTCGCGCTCCCGCTGCTTGGCCCGCCGCGCCGGGAGCGGACGCTGCGGGCCTGGTATCGGGCGTTGTTGCGGGCGTTGGGGATTGCGCTGGAGGTCACTGGTGGTGACCGGTTCGCCGCCCCCGGTGTCGGAGTGCTGGTGGTCAGCAACCACGTGTCCTGGCTGGACCTGGTCGCGCTGGGCGCGGTCCAGCCGCTGTGCATGGTGGCGAAAAGTGAAGTTCGAGGGTGGCCGGTGGTCGGGCCGCTGGCTCGCCGGGTGGGTACGGTGTTCACGGACCGTGCACGGCTTTCGACACTGCCCCGGACGGTCGAGGCGATATCCGGCGCGCTGGCCGGCGGCGTGGCCATCGGAGCGTTCCCCGAGGGCACCACCTGGTGTGGGCTCGCCAGCGGACGGTTCCGGCCAGCGGTTTTTCAGGCCGCCGTCGACACCGCGACGTCGGTGCGGCCGGTGGCGTTGCGCTACCGGCTGGCCGGCGCCGGTGCCACCACGGTCGCCTCTTTCGTCGGTTCCACCACCCTGTGGGAGGCGGTGCTGCGCGTGGTCGGAGTGCGGGGCCTGGTGGTGGACGTGCGGTTACTGCCGCCGCTGCGCGCCGCCGGTGCCGACCGTCGCGCGCTGGCGACCCGCGCCGAGGCCGCCGTCACCGCGGTGACCCAGCCGCTGGTCGCGCGGCCGGCCGTGGCTGCGGTGAGCGCCGTGAGCGTGGTGAACGGCCCGCACCGCCGTCACCGTTAGGCTGGTGTCTTAATGACGTACCTTGACCACGCGGCCACGACGCCGATGCTGCCGGAGGCAGTGGCGGCGATGAGCCAGGCATTGCCCACCGTGGGCAATGCCTCCTCGCTGCACGGCTCGGGCCGGCGGGCTCGGCGCACCGTCGAGGAATGCCGGGAGAGCATCGCGGAGGCGCTGGGCGCGCGCCCGTCGGAGGTGGTGTTCACTGGGGGCGGCACGGAAGGTGACAACCTCGCCGTCAAGGGCCTGTTCTGGCAGCGGCGGGCCGCCGACCCGCGCCGCACCCGGGTACTCGCCTCCACTGTCGAGCACCACGCGGTGCTCGACGCGGTGTCCTGGCTGGCCGACCACGAGGGCGCCGAGGTGGGGTGGCTCGAGGTGGACGGCGACGGCCGGGTGCACCCCGAGACCCTGCATGCCGCGCTGGCCCGCGACCCAGGCTCGGTGGCGCTGGTGAGCGTGATGTGGGCGAACAACGAAGTGGGCACCGTGGCGCCAGTGCGTGAGCTGGCTGAGGTCGCCGCCGGGTACGGGGTGCCGCTGCATACTGACGCGGTCCAGGCGGTAGGCCAGCTCCCGGTGCATTTCGGCCGCTCCGGTGCCGCGGCGCTCACCCTGACCGGGCACAAGCTGGGCGGTCCTTATGGAGCTGGGGTGCTGCTGCTGGGCCGGGAGGTCGCGGCCACCCCGCTGCTGCACGGCGGCGGCCAGGAGCGCGATGTGCGTTCCGGCACGCTGGACGTCCCGGCGATCGTCGGGCTGGCCACCGCGATCCGGTATGCCGTGGCGTCGCAGCCGCGCGGCATGATCGGGCTTGGGCGGCTGCGAGACGAGCTGGTGGACGGGATTCTGGCCAAGGTGCCCGATGCGGTGCTCAACGGGGATCCGGGCGAGGGTGTGATCGACGGCGGGCCCTCCCGGTTGCCGGGCAACGCCCATGTGACCTTCCCGGGCTGCGAGGGCGACTCGCTGCTGATGCTCCTCGATGCCCGGGGCATCGAGTGCTCCACGGGCGCGGCGTGCACCGCCGGGGTGGCGCAGCCCTCGCACGTGCTGCTGGCGATGGGCGCCGCGCCAGCAGCGGCGCGCGGCTCGCTGCGCTTCTCCTTCGGGCGCACCTCGACGACCGAGGATGTGGCTGAGGTGCTCGATGCCATTGAGCCGGTGGTCGTCCGGGCCCGCGGGGCGGGAATCCGGCGGGCGTCTGTGTCGTGAAGGCCCCGTGGCAATGAAGATCTTGGCGGCGATGAGCGGCGGGGTGGACTCCTCGGTGGCCGCCGCCCGGGTAGCGGATGCCGGGCACGAGGTGGTCGGGGTGCACCTGGCGCTGTCGGCGCGGCCCGGCACGCTGCGCACCGGCGCCCGAGGGTGTTGCACGAAAGAAGACGCCGCCGACGCGCGGCGGGTCGCCGACGTCATTGACATCCCGTTCTACGTCTGGGACTTCGCGCGGCAGTTCACCGCCGATGTGGTGGACGACTTCGTCGCGGAGTACGCCGCCGGGCGCACCCCCAACCCGTGCCTGCGCTGCAACGAGCGGATCAAGTTCACCGCGCTGCTGGACCGGGCCCGTGACCTCGGCTTCGACGCGGTCTGCACCGGTCACTACGCGCGCCTGCGGGACGGTGTGTTACGCCGGGCCGTGGACGCCGGCAAGGACCAGTCTTACGTGCTCGCCGGGCTCACCGCCGACCAGCTGGCGCATGCGCTGTTCCCGGTCGGCGACACCGCCAAGGCCGAGATCCGGGCCGAGGCGACCCGTCGCGGGCTGGCCGTCGCGGGCAAGCCGGACAGCCACGACATCTGCTTCATTCCCTCGGGCGATACCCGGGCATTCCTGGCCGACCGGCTGGGATCCCGGTCTGGAGAGCTGGTCGATGAGAAGACCGGCGAGGTCCTCGGGCGCCATCACGGCGTGCACGGCTTCACGGTCGGCCAGCGCCGCGGGCTGGGGTTGCCGCACCCCGCGCCCGATGGCCGCCCTCGGTTCGTCCTCGGGCTTGAGCCGTCCACCGGGACCGTGCGGGTGGGATCCGCCCACCGCCTGGACGTCGGCGTGATCGAGGCCGATCGCCCGGTGTGGACCGCGGCTGCGCCCGATGGCCCCCTGGAGTGCGTCGCGCAGGTCCGGGCGCACGGCGGGTGTGCCAGCGCCGTGGCCCAGGCCGTCAACGATCGCATGCTGGTGCACCTGCGGGAGCCTCTGCGCGGAGTTGCCCCCGGCCAGGCCGTAGTCCTCTACCGCCCCGACCCCGCCGGCGACATCGTGCTCGGCAGCGCCACCATCACCGCCACCCGCTAACCCTCGCGTCCCCGACAAGGAGACTTGTCGGGGACGCGAGGGTTAGGCGTTGGCGTTGGTGCCGGGGGTGCCGTAGCTGTTGCCGTGGATGAGGTTGCCTAAGAAAGAGGTGGCCACGCCGATAGTGCCGGTGGCGTCGCCGCCGTTGGTGCCGTGGGTGAAAGTTGACAGGACGGTGCGGGTCGGCAACAGCTCCACCTGTTGCCCGTCGAGTTCGGCGAAGCTCAGTGCGTCAGACATCGAATCCCCCTAAGATAAGATGGCCCCGGTAGCTCCGGGCGTGGAAGACACCTCATCGGCGGCAATGCCGGCTCGGCATCACATACCGTGCCCAATAGTGATGTCCGGTGGCAATTGGTAGTCGCACGTAATCTCTCCGGGCCGCTACCTATCGCCGGACTACCCGCGCCGCGCACCGGCAACGCTGGTAGACATCCCCGGTGACTGACCTACGACGACCTTGGTCTCCTGGTACCGCGACCGGTATCGGGTCGATGCCCGGCACCGACGCCCGCGAAGCCGCTCGCACCGTGATTGGCGAGCTACCCCAGCTACCTCACCTGCCCGAGTTGCCCGGCCGGGGCCTGGGCGCCGACATGATCGGCCGCACCGCGGCGCTGCTCGTCGACCTCGCCGTCGAGCTGGTGCCCTCCGGGTACCGGGTCACCGCCCGGCCCGGCCGCGACCACCGCCGTGGCGTCGACCTGCTGCGCGGCGACCTGGACGCGCTCGAAGAGGCGGTGGGCTCCGCCGGGGCCCGACCGGAGGTGATCAAGCTGCAGGCCGCCGGGCCGTGGACACTGGCCGCCGCGGTGGAGCTGTACCGAGGGCACAAGGTGCTCACTGACCCCGGCGCGTTGCGCGAGTTCGCGGCGTCGCTGGCTGAGGGGCTGCGGGTGCACGCGAGCGAGGTGTCCCGCCGGCTGGGGGCCCGCGTCATCGTGCAGCTTGACGAACCGGGCCTGCCCGCGGTGCTCGCCGGCGGCGTGCCGACCCCGTCCGGGTTCGGCACCGTGGCCGCGGTGCCCGAGAGTGACGCGGCTGAGCTCCTGCACAGCGTGCTCGAGGCGCTGCCGATACCGAGAATCGTGCACTGTTGCGCGCCGCGACCACCCTTGGCGTTGTTGTGCCGCGCCGGAGCCGACGCGCTGGCCGTCGACGCCGAACTGCTCACCGGCGCGCCCCGGACCACCGTCGACGCCCTCGGTGAAGCATGGGACTCTGGGGTGTCGGTGCTGTTCGGGCTGGTGCCAGCGGTGCCGTCTTCTGGGTCGCCTTCGCTCGCTGAGCTGGCTCGGCCGGCGCTGGACCTGGTGGACCGGCTCGGCTTCGATCGCGCGATGCTTGCCGAGCGCTGCCTGCCCACCCCGTCCTGCGGCCTGGCCGGCGCCACCCCGGCCTGGGCCCGGCGAGCGCTCACCCTGGCCCGGGAACTGGGGCGGGCCTTCGTCGACCCGCCCGACTCCTGGTCGTCGTGACAGTCGAACTCTCCCTCACCCCGGTCGAGCCCTCCGATGTGTGGGCCATCCGGCAGTGGTACGAGCGGACCCAGACGCGCCCGACCCGGCAGCGCGATTCGCGGTGGCGTCCGGAGCGCTACTCACTGGTCCACTGGGTAGGCGGCACGCCGGGGCGATGGCTCGACGACATCGCCTACCTCACGGGGCGGATGTCCACCGATGCTCCGCTCGATGACCTGCGGTGGGACGCGGAGGTCTATGACGCGGCGCGGATGCGGGCCTGCGACGCCAGTCGCCTGGCCCGCGGCCAGCACCTGGTCACCACCGGAGCGGTGGAGCTCACCGGGCGGCTGGTCGCCTTCACCACGCTTGTTGGCTTCGCCACGTCGCGCTGGTTCGCCGGCCAGGAGAACACGATTGTCGCGCCGGAGCACCGTGGCCACCGGCTGGGCACGCTGGTCAAGGTGGCTAACCTCGATCTCGCGCGGATCCAGCGTCCCGAGCTGCGCGTCATCGACACGGGCAACGCTGACTCCAATCCGTACATGGTCGCGATCAATGAGGCGATGGGGTTCCGGCCGTACCACTGCGGGGCGCAGTGGCAGCTCGATCTGTGAGGCACCCGCATTACAGCCGATCTGGCGAGTGTCGCATGCTGGTCGCGGCACCGGAAGGTGATAGCGTGACGTCAGGTTGTGGTCGTGTAGTTCCCCGATCGTTGTGAAGCGTCCGTGGAATGTCTGACTACGGGCTTCGCGCTCCCGTCGGGGATGCCTCACAGCGGGCGCGCGTGGTCTGCGCAACCGCGGGCCGGCACGGTGCCGGCCCAGGCATCAGATTCAAGGGAGAGCACATGCAACAGGGCACGGTGAAGTGGTTCAACGCGGAGAAGGGCTTCGGCTTCATCCAGGTCGACGGTGGTGGCCCCGACGTGTTTGTCCACTTCTCTGCCATCCAGGGTGACGGCTACCGCAGCCTGGACGAGAATCAGAAGGTGGTGTTCGAGTCGAGCCAGGGGCCCAAGGGCCCGCAGGCCGACATGGTTCGCGCCCTCTAGAGCGGGTCACCTCGCGGCCCCGCACCAGTCTTGGTGCGGGGCCGCGAGCTCTATGCGCACTGTCAGTGTCCGGAGCTAGTCTCCCTGGGTGGCCACCGAAGACCCGCTTGCGGGGTCGAGCATCATGACCGAGACTGCCGGACCGCCTGCCGAGATCCGAGCGGAGTACGGCGAACTCGTCGAGACCGTACGCGGGCACCAGTTCCGCTATTACGTGCTGGATGCCCCCACCGTCTCTGACGCTGAGTTTGATGGGCAGTTGCGCCGGCTGGGGGAGCTGGAGCAACGCTGGCCGGCGCTGCTGACCCCGGACTCCCCGACGCAGCTGGTCGGCGGTGGCTTCAGCACCGAGTTCGCCGCCCACGACCACCTCGAGCGGATGCTCAGTCTGGACAACGCCTTCGATACCGAAGCGCTGCGGGCCTGGGCGGATCGCCTCGCCCGCGAAGTGGGCGACGAGGTGCACTACCTGGCCGAGCTGAAGATCGACGGGCTGGCGGTGAACCTGCTCTACGAGAACGGCCACTTGGTCCGTGGCCTGACTCGTGGCGATGGGCGCACCGGCGAAGACGTCACCCTCAACTTGCGCACCCTGCGTGACATCCCGGACCGGCTGTGTTTTTCCGAGGAATACCCGGTGCCTGAGCTGCTCGAGGTACGCGGCGAGGTGTTCTTCCGGCTCGCCGACTTCGCTGAGCTCAACGCCGCGCTGGTGGCGGCGGGCAAGCCGCCCTTCGCCAATCCCCGCAACTCCGCCGCGGGCTCACTGCGGCAGAAGGACCCTCGAGGGACCGCGAGCCGCCCGCTGCGGATGCTCTGCCACGGCCTGGGTCGCCGGCGCGGGTTCGAGCCGGAGCTCCAGTCACGGTCCTACCAGGCGCTGGCGGCCTGGGGGCTGCCGGTCTCCGAGCACACCCGGCTGCTGTCCACCATCGACGAGCTGATCGGGCACATCACCTACTGGGGCGAGTACCGCCACGCCGTGGAACACGAGATCGACGGCGTCGTGGTGAAGATCGACGAGGTGTCCGCGCAGCGCCGGCTGGGCTCGACCTCGCGGGCGCCGCGCTGGGCGATCGCCGTCAAGTACCCGCCCGAGGAGGCCACCACCACGCTACTCGACATCCGGGTCAACGTCGGGCGCACCGGGCGGGTCACCCCGTTCGCGGTCCTGGAGCCGGTGACCGTCGCGGGGTCCACGGTGTCGCTGGCGACGCTGCACAACGCCGACGAGGTACGCCGCAAGGGGGTGCTGATCGGGGACACCGTGACGAGCCGCAAGGCCGGTGACGTCATCCCCGAGGTACTCGGCCCGGTGGTGGACCTGCGCACTGGTGACGAGCGCGAGTTCGTCATGCCCACGCGGTGCCCGGAGTGTGACACGCCACTGCGCCGCGAGCGGGACAGCGACGTCGACATCCGCGGCCCCAACGCCCGCTCCTGCCCGGCCCAGCTCCGGGAGCGGATCTTCCACATGGCCGGGCGTGGCGCCTTCGACATCGAGGTACTCGGTTACGAGGCGGCGGTCGCGCTGCTGGCCGCTGGCGTGGTGCGCGACGAGGGGGATCTGTTCTTCCTCGACGAGCGCAAGCTGCTGGCGGTGGACCTGTTTCGCACCAAGGCGGGAGAGCTGTCGGCCAACGGGCGCAAGTTACTAGCCAACCTGGACTCCGCGAAGGATCGGCCACTGTGGCGGGTGCTGGTGGCGCTGTCGATCCGGCACGTCGGACCCACCGCAGCGCAGGCGCTGGCCCGGGAGTTCCGTGCGTTGCGGGCCATTGAGGTAGCCGACGAGCAGGCGTTGGCCGCCGTGGACGGCGTTGGCCCGACGATCGCTGCGGCCGTGCTCGAGTGGTTCGAGGTGGACTGGCACCGTGAGGTGGTAGCCAAGTGGCGCGCCGCTGGGGTGCGGCTGGCGGAGCCGGTCAACGCCTCGGTGACGCGCCATCTGGAGGGATTGTCGATCGTGGTCACCGGCTCGCTGGAGGGTTTCTCCCGCGACGAGGCCGCCGAGGCGATCGCCGAGCGGGGCGGCCGGGCGGCCGGGTCGGTGTCGCGCAAGACCGCGTTCGTGGTGGTCGGGCGGGAACCTGGCTCCAAGTACGACAAGGCCCTGACGCTCAAGGTGCCGGTGCTCGACGAGAACGGCTTCCGGATCCTGCTCAGCGCTGGCCCCGACGCCGCCCGAGCGGTGGCGGTATCACCAGCGGAGGAGGAGAGCGCGGAATGAGCCGCCGTAGCCACGGCCCCGCCGCGAGCAGCTACGACCGCGAGCGGGTGTGTTGGATAGATGGTTACCATCACATCTCATGTGTGTTAGAATCCGACATGGAGGTGGTTTCTAACCTGCATGGAGTAGGATAGTTACCAAGTAACACACATGATATTCACTGCTCCTGAGCTGGGAGAGGCCGAGCTTCGCGTCCTGGGGCTCATCGAGGGACTCAAGACCCGTCTTCGCCTCCAGCTGCACGAGCCTCGTCGATGGGCGGGCTCGTTGCGGCGCGTCTCCCTCGCGAGGGCGATCCAAGGTTCGAACAGTATCGAGGGCTACGAGGCGGGGCTCGATGACGCGGTCGACGTTGCTGCGGGGGAGGAGCCGCTTGATGCTGACGAAGAGACCGGCCTGGCTCTTCGCGGCTATCGAGATGCAATGACTTATGTGTTGCAGATGGCGGAAGAGGAGGAGGAAGATTTCCGCTACAGCTCCCAGCTGCTGAAGTCGCTGCACTTCATGATGGCGAGCTATTCTTTGACGAATCGTCCAGGCCGTTGGAGAGCGGGTAGTATGTACGTTCGAAACGACGAGACGAATAAGGTGGTGTATGAAGGCCCAGGTATCGACCAGCTGTCGACGCTCATTGGTGAACTCGTCGCCGACCTGAACGAAGAGCCGGCGGCTCACAGTTCGATCGTCAAGGCGGGAATGGCTCACCTGAATCTTGTGATGATTCACCCTTTCCGTGACGGAAATGGGCGAATGTCACGCTGCTTGCAGAGCTTGGTCCTCGCCCGAGACGGGGTGCTGAGCCCGATGTTCATGAGCATTGAGGAGTACCTGGGGCGCAACACCCAGAGTTACTACGCTGCCTTGGCGCAGGCAGGCGGTGGGTCATGGCAGCCTGAGCGAGACACGCGACCGTGGATCCGGTACATTCTGACAGCTCACCTGAGGCAAGCGCGGACTATGCTGCGGCGGGTCAATGAGAGTGAGCGTATGTGGTCGGAGGTTGAAAAGCTTGTATCGAGACGGCGCCTGCCGGAACGGACGGTTATGGCGCTCTTCGATGCGACAATCGGGCTCCGGATACGTAACGTGACCTACCGGTCCTACTTTGAAGGTGGACCGGAAGAGATAACCGAGGCGACCGCCAGCCGCGACCTGCGACAGTTAGTGAATGCCGATCTGATCGCGCCCCGAGGCGAGAAGCGGGGACGCTATTACGTAGCTTGCCCCGAGCTTGCCAGAATTCGGCAAATGGTTATTTCTGCACGTGACAAGCGGGACGATTCGGACCCATTCGCCACTGTCTGAAGATTGCTTGATCTCTAGTGGTGAGGGCGCCAGTGCATCCCCGGCTTGACCTGCGGACCCTCGCGAGGGCTCACATCGGGCCTGATCAGGGGCAGGTGCGACCTACCCGATTGGTTGGTGATCCACATGGACCCGGCGAAACAGGCGCCGGTCAGGACCAGCCCCATTACGACCACCCACATTGCGCGCTTGGCGATGTACTCCAGGAGGGCACCGCTGATCTGGTGCCACACGAAGGGTTTTTCGGGGCCACCCTGTGCGGCTTCCTAGCGCGCTATCAAGGCCCCCTACCAATGCCTGCGTGTTCTGGATGGTGAAACGACCTCCTGTGCCCAAAGCGTGGAAACGCGAAAGTCTGGATACGCGCTGTCCTACCCGTTCAGCTGTGTCAAGCCCGCTTTGCGCCGCGATCCGCCCGACTCATCCGGGGTAGCTCTGTCGAGCTGTGATTCTTACCGTGACAGCGGGTCACGTTCGGAGGGACAGGGCGGATCGGGGGGGTACCGGCTTGAGCTGGCCGTCCCGACCCTTGAAGCGGCTACTGCGGTACTCGATACTACGGAGGAAATCCTGCAGGAGATCGAGGGCTGCTTCCGCTTGGGCGACAATTAAGACGGCAGTGGGGATTGGACCAGCCGTCTACACGTGACGCATGTTCCGAGACTGATGGAGTTACACGCCAGAAGCTGCCCGCCACCTCTACTCTGATGGTACCGGCGCAATACGGATCGGAGGGCAGTGCTACGCCGCCCCCTCCTGTCGCGACGTCCTGGCCCTGCTGCGACTCGGGTACGCTGAGGCAGCGCGGGGTGACTTGGGTACATAGCACTCGCGCACCACTTAGTTGCGCGGAGTGAACTGTGTGGAGTCCCGGATGTGCGTATGTGTTGCTGGCTCCTACGCTAATGCCAATATGGCTTGCGCCAACGGAACTCAACAAGGCTCCTGTGCTGATCGTCCTTGCTGACGCACGTAAATTTGAACCGTGATGACTTGCTCGAAGCACATCTGCCCTCAACAAGTTAGGCCGATCCCGCTGGATTCGGGTCCAAGCGTGTAGCGGCGCGTCACCGCCTACTATCACTGCAGCCGAACCGAGTTCGAGCCGGACCACTGCGCTCGCGAGGTTCCGATTCGGTCGAGTTGTCTGCATGGCCTTCATAACGTCTGCATGCCGAGGGGCAAGCAAACGCCATCTTATCGAGCCGGACTGCCCAGTCAAATCACGAGAGGCCGCTTGAACTTCGATAAGCCCCCGTTCGTCAAGGTCAGCGAAAGCAGCGAGAGCAGCTCTGTATTTTGGAAAGCTGTGGTCGTCTGGAAGTAGCGTCTCAGGATTGCTGTAAAGAACCTCGGGAGTGAATTCCCGTACAAGCTTAGGTATCCCACTGAAATGATCATCGTCGTAGTGGGTAACAATAACCGAGTCGATCGATTTTATGTTGTGCTGCCGAATGAAGTCCCGAACGCGCTGCAAGCCCCAGCTAGGGCAGTCGATGACGAGCGCCCGACGCTCACTCAAATCAGCCGCAATAGTGCAGTCGCCTTGCCCAACGTCGAGGAAAGCAACCAAGGCTTCTGGTCCTAGGGCCCCGCCAAGGTGGTCGTCATAATTCACCGGTAGTGAATGTGGTGATTCCGGCTGTATCATTGCGGGGGAGACTCGAGGGTATCATCATTTAAGTCGGCATCCAACACGGTCAACGGCTCAAAGTCTACAGCCGTATCTTCATCGAAGTCGTCAGGCGTCCCCTCCTCTTCGGCTTCGTAGCCAGCCGGCTCGTCAACCACTGTAAGCAGTGGAGACTTCCACGCGGACGCGTGTAGTTGAAATTCTGCGTGTCGCAAATCTTTCAAATCTGATCGAACGCTGAAGTCTGCACCCGCGTAAAGCAAAGATCCTGGAAATCGTGGCGGTAGCGGAACGGCATCACCCTCGTCACTGGTCAAACCCGGTGCCCATAAACGGATATCAGATAGTGTCATGTCCAAGACCGCGCCATAGGTGCAAAGTGCATCGACGGTAGGTGTAGCAGCAGTAGTACTCGGCGGATTTCGGAATCGAACTACTCCTTCAGGAGCCACAATGCCAGCGTAGCGTGCTCTCAACGCGTCTAGCTCGATGTCGTCAAGGCCATAAAGAGTTGCGATAGACGCGTCTACTTCTGCAACAAGCAGGGTAAGTCGATCTATATCATTCGAAGATTGGACAAGTTGTTGCCCTAATGGGGCGAGTTCGAACCAGCCTGCTGGCAGTGGCAGGTCCCTAAATAACGCCGGAGGTATATTCCGGGTAGATCTTCTTTCGTCGATCCAGGCTGACGCAAGAGTCGAGCCGCAGATAGCCGTAAGTGCAAAGATTGAATCGCTGACGCTTATGTCTCGCGGGAGTCGCTCACTCTGAGGGATAACCATTATGTACGCATCAGTAGGAATAACGCCAAGTAGATCTACTCGAACCCTGGATGACCACGGGTTGTCTGGTCTCATCTTTCCTGTCAAGAGGAGCTTCTGAGCCGAGTAGTCGTCCGGATTTCCGGATGACTTCGCATCAAAGTCTTCTGGCCAGCGAACCGGACTGCAGGATTCGCGGCCGACAAGAGAAAAATACCGCGTCCGACTCAAACTGTCCGCCAATAGATAGCCACCTAGCCCCCTTTGTGCGCCCTTATGGCGAGTGGGGCCAGACCGTAGTCTTGCCACATCCCCTAGGTACTCCGGCCAACGTGACGAGGATACCCTACCGGTAAGCGGGCGCGCCACAAAAGCCGCTTCTCGATCAGCCTTTTCATCGGGTGCGGCAGTTGTTTGCACTAGCGTGGTGCTATCGGCGACTCCTTGCATGTACAGACGGGCTAGACTCTCTCTGTGAATAACCCGACGTTCGATGTGGTACAGCCTCTTTACCCGATTTGTCTTCTTGGCAAGGAGGATGGCGGGAGCGGCTTCTCCATGCCTGAAGGTGCGTTCTGGAAGCCGCCAAACCTCCAACACTTCGCAGTCTTCACGGACTCGCCGTCTGCTGCGGGCGCTATAATCTGATGTGAGCCACCCGCCGGGCAGCAGAATTCCTAGCATGCCTCCAGGAGCAAGGGTGCTCAAGGACCAATCAAGGAACACGTTGGCTAGGTCCAGTCGTGAACCTGTTGGTCCCGTTCGCTGAGCTTTCCATGGCGGATTGCCAACGATGATTGTAGGGCGCTCCGCGTCGGGCACTTTCTGTTCGAAAGCATCCGCCTGTTCAACATGCCAACCATTCCCGTCGGGCAGCGCATTGATGGTCAGGCACAGGCGCGCAACCTCGACCGCGAACGGGTCCTTGTCCCAGCCGGTCAAGTGCCCAACTAGCCACCGATGACGTTCTTCCTCGCCCACGCGTGCGCTCACTAAATCTCGAAGCCTGTCATGAGCCGCCAAGAGCAGGGTTCCCGATCCGCACGTTGGGTCCAACACCCGACGCTCATCAGGCGGGAGCTCCTCGATCGGCAGATTGGTGAGCATTCGGCGGGCAAGGTCGGCCGGCGTGTAGATGATGCCTAGCCCGCTGCGCTCCTCGTCTCTAACGAGACTTCGCTCATAAACACCACTCATCAAAGCGGGATCAAGACCTGCAAGATTAACTGTGGACGAGAGGTCGTTGATGGTGTCCTCCAGAACCGCGCGCTCGTGCGTCTTTAGCTGGCTCATCCAGCTGTAGAGATGCGGATGTACGGTCTGCAGGTAAATGCTCCACTCGCCACTGCCGACGGAAAGATCGAAACGATCCCGTATGAAAGAAAGTGTAAATGCTGCCAATACTAGTCGCGCAATTTCTCTGTCGGGTAAAGACTGTCCGATCCTCGCCAGTATCTCGTGTGCGGCGACAACAGAGTATGTTACAAGGTCCTCAAGCCTGTTCTCGGTGCGACCGCGAGACTGCTCAATCCAGCGAATGTCCAGGGGAAACAGTGATAGTTGGACCGTTCCGCGTTTTGCTTGAAGTAACGCATGAGGCGCGAGGGACCGTCCGGCTGACGAGGCCGCGAAACTGGAAGTGCGCAGCTCATTTCGCGGCACTGTGCCTAACTTAGAAGGTTCGTTTTCGCCGGCGCCGAGCCACCATACGTCAAGCGACTCTTCGGTCAGTGTGACCGCCGCAGGCGCAGATAATGTTTCGGCTACGTTGAACAGGTCGCGCTTTGCGTTGTCGCCCTCCGGTACAGCTTGGGCGACGAGAGTGGCAGTGTTCATATTAAACTGCTGCGAACCGAATCCAACTAGGTTGGGGCGGATGATTCGACCAGGCAGCCACACAGGAAATTCGTCGGCAAGTAGCTCATCCGTGTACCCCAGAGTGCGCGCGAAGGACCGCAGATCGCGTGAGCTTCGTGCCTCTACGACGTTCAACGTCACGCTATGGCCTCCCTTAAAGCGACCTCGGGAGCCGTCGGCAGGCCGACTCTCGATGATGTGATCACCATATGCCGTGAGTGACACTCGTGTCAGGGAGTTGGCCCTGACGTCGGGCGTGTCGCGGCTCCGAGTTCATTGGAGCCAGCGAGGGATCACCTGCTACTCGGCTGCGGTAGTGCCTAGCGACGTCCTCCATGGTTGAAGCATGCGGGGGGCGTCCGACAGTTCCTGCATCGCCGGCACTGAGACTGGCCGTTCGGTGCTGGCTCACGGTGGGCTGGTCGGTGAGCAGGCACTAGCTGATCGGGGGCTCTGTCAGGTGTGCACCGTACCGGGGTCGCCCGCACGTGCGACACGATCCCGATCCGATGGTCACTGAGTGATCTGAACGTAGCGGGACCGGTGGCCGTCGCAGTCGGCGTCGCGGGACCAACCGCCGATGTTGCCACACCGGCATCCGCGCGGTAGGCCATTCTCCGTAGCTCCTGGCCGGCCGGGAAGTCCCGGCTCGTATGGGTGAGCAACCCGGCGAGCATCTCGCGGACCATCGGGTTCCGCAGCACCCGATGGGGGTGGATCGCCTCAGCGCGCCGCAACACCCGCACAGCGTCGTCCTGGCGCCTCCGCAGTCGAGCCAGCGCACGGCCCTGTATCCCACCCCGTGGTGGGGGGTCAGCGGCTACGTCCATTAGGGCGCCAGCATCACCTGGGCGACCGGCCACCACAGCGAGCAGAGCGCGCGTGACCGTCAGCTTCACGCCCCTCACGATCATCGACCCCGACCGACGACTCCTCACTAACCCCCTCCGCCGTTGATCACCATGAGTTGCGCGACCGCCTGTGTCGCCACCCTGCGGTGGAGCGTGCCGCGAGTTCCTGACGGAGGGTGGAGCGGGGCTCTTCAGCGTTCCCGGCGACGCGACGTACCCAATCCAGGTTTCGCGCCCAGCCAGCCACTCGCACTCCGGCGGCTGTCCCCGCCGGAGTGCTCAGCCGAACTCGCCGGCACGGACGCCAGCCCTGAACGCGGCCCACTGCGCCGCGGTGAACGTCAGGGCCGGGCCGGTCGGGTTCTTGGAGTCCCGTACGCCATGGACCCCGTCGGGGAGGTCGGCGACCTCGACGCAGTCACCGCCGTAGCCGTTGCTGTAGCTGGACGTGCGCCACGGGGCGCCGGTCAGGTTGGGGTTGCCATGCGTGCTCATCACTCACTCACCTAATGCCGCACTCTTGATCAAGAGGGACGATTGTGTGGGGTTGAGCGCCTTCTGGGCCAGCAGGCCGAACGCCGCGAGGTAGCTCGCTATCTGTGCCGGGCGCTCCAGGTAGTCGGAGCTGGCCATGTCCTCCAGGTAGATCATCTCCCCGTCGGGTGGGTCGCCCATCCGCAGGTGGACGAAGCTCGACCCCATCGCGGGGTGGGCGCCAGCGGAGAATGGCAGGACCTGGATAGTGATGTCGGGATCGTTGCTCAACTCGACCAGGTGCAGCAGCTGCCGGCCGATGGTCTCTCTATCACCGACCTGCCGGCGGATCACCGCCTCGTTGAGGATAGCCCAGATCAGCGGGGCTCCCGCGGACCGCAACCGCTGTTGGCGCTCGATCCGCAACGCGACCAGCCGCTCCACCGCTCGGGGGTCCTGGGTGGGGTCGGTGGCCTGGGTGACCACGCGCGCGTAGTCCTCGGTTTGCAGCAGGCCGGGTACCAGCTCGGTCTGGTAGGTCCGGATCTCCGCTGCGGCTGCTTCCATGCCGACGAAAGTCTTGGCCCAGTCCGGCACCCGCACGGTCGACCGCCGCCGGGCGTACTGCGCCAGCCGCACCACGGTGTCACGCTCGGTGACGCCGTAGAGGTCGAGCAGCGCCTTCACCTCGGCTGGCCGCAGGGTCGCCTTGCCGGTCTCGACCTTGCCGACCTTCGAGACGCCGCACTCCAGCTCAGCTGCCGCGTCCTCGCGGCTACGGCCGGCGACTTCGCGCAGTCGTCGCAGCTCACGGCCTAGCTGCAAGCGGTAGACGGTCGGCGGGGTGGCCACGTGAGCAGTGTGTCACTCCACGGGCACCGCGCCAACAGCAGACCACTCGACGGGCTAGACAGATGGAATGTTCCACTTGTATAGTTCTTCTATCGACAGTCGTACTGTTCGTAGCGTAAGCGGATCGGATAGATTCGCTGTGCCGGGATCACCACCCCGTTTGAACCGCCGGCAGGGCACGACGTCGCTAGCCGCCCGGCCTGCCGTTCCCCGACCGCCGGCCGGGCGGCGCCGCACGCGAGGGAAGCGGGGAACGACGCGGGCGGGACACGATCCCGCCGCCTGTCCGAAGAGAGGTCAACCATGGCTGACGGCGCGACCGCGGGCGCGTCTCGCGAGAACCGCAAGGCGATCAGTGTCACGTGCGTGGTGCATCGGGGCCCGAGGGGCTTCGCCAATCTGGTGGTGGAGAAGCAGGGTGAGCCAGCCGGCGGGGGACGCCCGGTGGGCGCCGCCCCGCGGTGGGGTCTGTCCTCGACCGACTGGCATACCCACGCCATCGACGAGGGCGGCGAGCACCCCTGCGGGGCGTATATCGCCCGCTGCGGGCACCGGCTGCGCAGCGCTGACACCTTGTACGACGACCCGCCCAGCCGGATCTGCCCATCCTGTGCGTCCGCCGGTTGAGCATTGCCCCGGTTTCACATGGGCCCGTTAACAGCGCGACCGGTGGTTACGTGCGGTAGGGCTGGTCACGAACTCGCAGGTCCACCTGACGTGCCGGAGAGTGGCAGCGGCGAGCTCCTCGTCCGACGGCTCGCCCCGCGCGATGTGGATAACCTGTGAGTGGCGATACGGGTTATCGCTCGCATCGCCACTCACAGGGGAATGTTCCCATGCTTCTTCGGGGGCAGGGTCTGGCGCTTGTTCTTGAGCATCCGTAGTGATCGGGCTACGGCGGAACGGGTGTGGGAGGGTGGGATCACCGAGTCGATGTAGCCTCGCTCGGCCGCGACGTAGGGGTTGAGCAGGGTGTCCTCGTATTCCTGCTGCCGCCGCGCCCGTATCGTCTCGACCTCGCCAGGCGCGGCGGCCAAGAGTTCCTTGCGGTGCAGGATGTTCGCCGCGCCGGAGGCGCCCATCACGGCGATCTGCGCCGAGGGCCAGGCCAGGTTGAGGTCCGCGCCGAGGTGTTTGGAGCCCATCACGTCGTAGGCGCCGCCGTAGGCCTTGCGGGTGATCACCGTGACCT
>JBOHFY010000445.1:0-2910 GCA_050699895.1 Pseudonocardiaceae bacterium | reverse complement strand
GCCAGGAGCACGTCACCGAGCCGCTGCGCACCGCGCTGGCGGCCGGCCGGATCAACCATGCCTACCTGTTCTCCGGCCCGCGCGGCTGCGGGAAGACGTCCAGCGCGCGCATCCTGGCTCGTTCGCTGAACTGCGCGCAGGGCCCGACGCCGGACCCGTGCGGGGTCTGCCCGTCCTGCGTCGCGCTGGCGCCCGAGGGCCCCGGGTCCCTCGACGTCGTCGAGCTCGACGCGGCCAGCCACGGCGGCGTGGACGACGCCCGCGACCTGCGGGACCGCGCGTTCTACGCTCCGGCCGAGTCCCGGTATCGGGTATTCATCATCGACGAGGCCCACATGGTCACCACGCAGGGTTTCAATGCCCTGCTCAAGATCGTGGAGGAGCCTCCGGAGCACCTCGTTTTCGTCTTCGCCACCACCGAGCCGGAGAAGGTGCTGGCGACCATCCGCTCGCGCACCCACCACTACCCATTCCGGTTGCTGCCGCCGAGCACGATGCGCGGGCTACTGGAGCGGGTGTGTGTCCAGGAGGGTGTCCTGATTGAGCCCGCTGTCTACCCGTTGGTGATTCGCGCCGGTGGTGGCTCCGCCCGTGACTCGTTGTCCGTGCTGGACCAGTTGCTCGCTGGGGCAGGCACCGATGGCGCCACTTACACCCAGGCGGTGGCGCTGCTCGGGGTTACCGACGTCGCACTGATCGACGACATGGTCTCCGCGCTTGCCGCCCAGGATGGGGCCACGGTGTTCGCCACCATCGACCGGCTGGTCGAAGCGGGGCACGATCCCCGGCGCTTCGCCTCCGACCTCCTCCAGCGCTTCCGCGACCTGGTGCTGTTGCGGGTCGCTCCCGAGCAGGCGTGCCATGGGTTGGTCGATGCACCCGCCGATCAGCTCGCGACGATGACCGCCCAGGCGCAAGCCCTGGGCGCGGCCAGCCTCACTCGGTTCGCCGAGATCACGCACAACGGCCTGGCGGAGATGCGCGGGGCCACCGCCCCTCGGCTGATCCTGGAACTGCTGGGTGCCCGGATGCTGCTGCCGGCCGTCGCCGAGGGGGACGGCGCCGTGCTGCATCGGTTGGAGCGGTTGGAGCGGCGACTCACCATCGCCCAGCCTGCTGCCGCCCAGCCTGCTTCGACACAGCCGGACGTCGGTGCGGAGGGCTCGCCGGGCCCAGGTAGGGTCGCCGGCCCCGCACCGGCCCCATCCTCGGAACGGCCGAAACCGCCCGCTCCGGACGTCACACGCCTGGGAGCCCATGATCCGGAGGCCCAGAGTTCGGAAGCCCAGAGTCCAGAAGCGGCGGGCCGGTTCGATGTGGCTGCGGTGCGACAGGTGTGGCCGGCCCTACTGGACGCGGTGCGTGAGCAGAGCCGGGCGACTCAAGCCCTGTTCAGCAACTCGAACGCGAGCGCGGTGGAGGACAGCACCCTCGTCCTGAGTCTGCCCACCGCCCCGCTGGCCCGCCTGTTGGGTGAGGAGCGCCATGTCGGGGTGATCAAGCGGGCGCTGCGCGACGTCATGCGCGTCGACTGGCAGGTGCGCTGCGAGCACGCCGGCGGCGAGGCGGCTGCCGGTGGCGCCCAGCATCCGCAACGTCCTCCTGAGCGGCCCGCCCGCCCGCCGGAGCGTCCCGTCTACCGTCGGCCGACGACGCAACCCCCGGACGGCGGTATTCCCCCCCCATCCGAACCTCCGGAGCCCGATGACCCCGGTGCGGTGGCCTCACCTGAGGCCCCGATGGGTGCCGACGAGGCGATGTTCTCCGAGGCCGAAGGAGTGCCCCCGGAGCGCGCCGAACGCCGGGACCCGCAGGAGGCCGCCCTGGAGTTGCTTGCCGCGCAACTCGGCGCCCGCCGCATCGACGAAGGGTGACGCCGCCTTCGCGCCCGGGCTGGGTTCAGCGCAGGATCAGGACGTCCGCGGCGTCGACGAAGGCCCGCCGGTGGTTGAAGGAGATCTCCACCAGCCGTCGGGTGCCCACGACCAGGGTGTTGTTGTCCGGCGTATCGGTGCCCTCGAACCGAGCGTAGTAGTAGTCACCGAAGCCTCGCTCCACGCCGAGGTAGACCTGCCCGGCGGGGATCGTGTACTGCAGCGGCACGACGGCGACCGCGGGGATCGTCGGTGGGTAGGCGCCGTCCTCCGGGTAGGCGGCGCCGTAGACGGGGATGGCCGAGCGCCCGGGGCGGGGTGTGATGAGCGCGCCGTGGCCCGGGGCGCTCACTCGGCCTGGTGGGTCGTCGAGCCAGGCCAGCCGGCCGCCGAACCAGATCCCTGTCCACTCGCCGCTGCGCCCGGCCACGACGAAGGACTGCCCGGTGACGGCCCTGGCCGACCAGTCCGCGACCCGGGTGGTTCCCGAGGAGCCGTCCGGGTGCAGCGCCGGGTCTCCGACCAGTGGGGCGTCGGCCCGGGGCTCGGTGTGCAGGTAGACGACGTTGCTGCCCTGGGGCGGCAGGTCGGTGCAGGCCTCCCCTGAGCAGTTGCGCAATGGCTCGGTGTTGGCGTCGAAGTGCGGCGCGAGCGTCAGCACCGGTGCGGCCGAGGCGCGCGCGGTCGGCAGCGGCGCACCCAGCAGGTCGAAGTAGTGCGCCCAGTCCCAGTACGGGCCGGGGTCGTAGTGCATCCCGGCGACACCGTCGGGCGTGAGGCCGGGCATCTCCTCGTGGCTCAGGATGTGCTCGCGGTCCAGCGGGATGTGGTAGCGCGCCGCGAGGTAGCGCACCAGCCGAGCGGAGGCCTGATACATCGCCTCGGTGTACCAGCGGGCGCCGTCAACGAGCACACCCTCGTGCTCGATGCCGAGGGAATGCATGTTGAACCAGTAGTTGCCGGCGTGGTGGGCGATATTCCTGGTGTGGACGAGTTGGGTGACCTGGCCGTCGGAGGACCGGATCACGTAGTGCGC
>JBOHFY010000444.1:0-20480 GCA_050699895.1 Pseudonocardiaceae bacterium | reverse complement strand
GTGCAAGCCCGCACGGCCACGGCTCACTTTAAATGATCAAGATCCGCGTAATCTGGGGACAGAAAACTATGGTCGCTGGCGAACCTCTGGCTCCCCGCACCCGCAACGGCCTGACATCACAGCCGACCCGTGAATGGGCACGTTCTCGCGACTTTGCCGGGGTCTTGAGTGTTCATTGAATCACCTCTGCTGATAGTTTCGGCACATCTGAAATTTCCCGGCGCCACAAGGGTTGGCAGAGGAGAGCGATCACGCCACCGGTTGCACACATGCTGGCAGCGAACAGAAATCCGCTGTTGGCGCCGGATTCCACCACGGCACCGGTGATTGAGGCTCCCGCGGCTGCTCCCGCTGAGCCAAGCGCGTTGAGCCAGCCGAATGATTCGGTCAGCGTGTCCCTCGTGGCTATATCGTCCATTATGCTGAACATCGTGGTGATCGCGGGATTCAGTGCTAGGCCAGCCAATAGTAATAGGCCGCCGAGCAACCAAGGGTTTCCTGAAACCGTCAGCACCGCCCATCCAATCCCGAGTACTTCGAGAAGCACAGCCAACTGTTGCGGACTGGTGCCAGGCTGGCTGCGGCTTCCCCACCAGGTACCACCTACAACGCTCCCGAGTGACAATATAGCGATGAGCAGGCCGGACACACTGGTCCCGCCGCGATGGGTGGCGAAAGACACTAGCGACACTTCAATCGCGGTGATGCTGCCCATCAGCAGTAACCCGATCGGCAGCAAGACCAGCACCGAAAGATGGCGAAGCGGCCCGAGCCAGTGTCGCTCACTGCCACAGTTTCCGGTGAGCGCACGAACTCGGGAGCTGCCGGCCAGTGATAGGCAGCCCCCGGTGGTGGCGAGTGCCGCGAACGCCAGTGCCCAACTAGGCTGCGACAGTGCGCTCACAGCGGCGACGACCGTGGGGCCGACGAGAAAAACGACTTCCACCACTATCGATTCGTAAGCAAACGCCGCATCCTTGATTTCTTTGTCGGTCAGCGTCGTGGACCACAGCGAACGCATGATCGATCCCACTGGGGGAACAAACACGCCACTGGCACCTGCCAAAACCATCAGCAGCACACCGTTGGTGCTCAGCATGCTCACGACCGTCACCACCAGTAGCACTAATCCCTGGACTAGCCCGGTGATCACCAGGACGGTGCGTGGGCCAACGCGATCGACTGCCCGGGTCCACGGTGAAAAAACGATGGCTGCTGCTAGTGTGTAGCAGGTGACAGCAGCGCCGGCCATCGCGTAGGAACCGGTCGCCTGAATCAGGGTCAGCACGAAGGCCAGTTGCAGCATGCCGTTGGGCAGCCGGCTGATCAGGCCGAACACTGCCAACGGCACCACACCCGGCTGGAAGAATAGCAACCGGTAGCGATGGGGCATCATGATCTCTGAGAACCTTTCTGGAACGCGGGACAGACGGAGTTCCTGCATCGGTGGCAGGGTGTTGCCCGTCGCTGTGGATGAGGACGGCGGCGGCCAGCTCGCCCTCACCGACCCGCCCGAGCCCACCGAACCCGGCAGCGACGCAAACCAGCGGGAGACGTCGTGACCATCGATCGGCTGCAAGCCGGTGAGCTGTGTGGGGTGCTGGGTGTTGTCGTGGGCGGTGGTCGCTGGTGGCGGTGGGTGTGTATGAGGTAGGGCCAGTTGCCGTTGCTGTCCGGGGTGCTGTGTTGCTCCGTGTAGCCGATCCGTTGTTTGGTGATGGCCTTGCGGGTGGCGCGCAGCCATTGTTCCCAGTCATGGGGGGAAGATTGTGGCTGCGGGTCGGCGTGTCGCAGGTAGTTCCCGCAGGCTGGGCAGCGGCTGTCCTGGAGGGACGGGTGGAAGGGGTCGAAGTAGCGGGTTTTCACCCACTTGCGTGGCTTGTTGGGTGTCTGCGCAGTGTCCACCTGCGCACGTGCCTGAGTTACGCAGTCGACCTATATCGGCCTCCTGCCCTCGCAATCCACTCGTTTCGTGCGACCTTATGTCGCACGGCCTCGATCCGGTTGTTGGCGTACTGTCCGGTGTGATGCCAGGCGCCCGGAGCCACCTCATCGAGAACACGCGGGTAGACCGCCGCCCTGTCGGTGATGACCCGCACCGGGGTGAGCGTGGTGGTTGGTCAGCGCCCGGGTGAAGAACCGGTGGGCGGCCGCCAGGTCCCGCTTCTCGCGCACGTGGTGGCCATCAGCAGCGCCACGGGCGCTATGAGGTTGGCCGGCGCTGGGATGATAGCGGGTTTTCCGTTAAACTACGTCGGTGACGTCCGCTGCACCGTCCGCCCGGTTCCAGGTGCGGCGCGTCCTTGCCCGCGTCGCATACGATCGTGGCGTCCTCCTTGACGAGGCACTGGGCGCGCATCTGGGCTTCAGCGTAGACGGGCAGACAAAAGGCGGGTCCGGTCCTCTGGTAGACAACGACAACGATTACTTGCTGAACGTCTGGACCGGCGTGATCCCACTGCCCGCCACGGTCGGGGAGCTGCTGGCCGACTCCCGTCTGAAGCCCGGCATCGAGCCGTCAACCGCCGCCCGGAGCTGGGCCGCGCGCGGAGCGACGGGCCGCTGACTAGGTGGACGCCGGCCGTGTCTGACGGCTCAACGCTGGCTTACGGTCCGGCTGCGGACCCGACGTCCTTGCTGCTGGCGCTGCGCGAGCAGCGCGAACTCGTCGATACGCTCGCGCCGCCGACCGAGGGCTTGCTCATCACTGCGGGAGCGTCGTCGGCGCTCGACCTCATCTGTACCCATGAGGCGCGCGCAGGTCAGCACCACGACGTCCGCGACACCTCGGGGTGGTACACCGACATGCACGGTCCGGAGCCAACCAACTTTTACCTATTTAATAGCTAACAAGCAATTTGGAGAGAGCTATGGAATTTGATACATTTCACGAGGCTTACTCGACGCTGCTCAGATCGCTGATCAGCGAACCCGCTTACCGAAACGCCCCGCGTGGGTTTTCGAGCATTGAATGGATCGGCGTGCAGTACCGACTGCGAGACGCGACCCAGCGCATCCCTCTGATACCCGCCCGTCGACTCAACATCGTTTTCAACTTCGCGGAGGCACTGTGGTACCTGTCCGGTCGTGACGACGTCGAATTTATTGCCTACTATGCGCCGAGTATTCGTAAGTACTCCGCAGACGGCATACGGCTTACTGGTACCGCTTACGGCCGGGCGATCTTCGGTGCTGCGGGTCGCCCTAATCAATGGCGCGCGGTTGTCGAACAACTCCGCGCTGATCCAGACAGCAAACGCGCCGTGATGCAGATATTTCGGGGCGAGGAACTCGCGGTTCCGGAGAATCTTGACGTCTCCTGCACGTTGGGGCTTCAGTTCTTAATACGAGACGGTGCGCTGAACGCGGTAGGTTTCATGCGAGCCAACGACATATACCGGGGAATGGCCAGCGACGTCTTCTCGTTCACCTTCCTGCAGGAGCTCTTGGCTCGGGAACTCGGGGTGCGCGTCGGTGAGTATGTCCACTCCGTGGGGTCGCTGCATTTATACGAGAACGACAATCGCCGGGCACGCGAAGTGCTGGGCGATTCGGCCTCGATCGCTGAGCCCGCCGGGCGCTTCCCTAGTATGCCGGACGGGGACAACTGGCCATACGTGCGTGAGGTGCTGCGCTACGAGGAGCTGCTGCGCGAGAACCGGCACCGACTTGGCTTCGACGTCAGCGGTCTCGGTCTGCCAGAATACTGGACGCAGGTGCTGTTGTTGTTCGAGCTGCATCGATGTTGCCAGCACAGCGAGGTTGTCGAGGAGGAACTGTTGGCAGCGCTTTCACCACTCTATCGCTGGCTTGTCACGTACTGGCGGCCGCACGCGCTGGCCGGCGATGTCACACGTGGTCTGTGAAGGAGGCGCTTGGGCACCAACTGGAAAGATACCCACACGCCGCCGGACTGGGGTTCTCTGCTGGACACCGCACAGCCGGCTGGGGCCGTCTGTCCATCGTTCCTCATCGTGACAGGGGTGAAGTGAGTGAGCGCACAAGGTACCCGCCGGCTCTTCCTAGCCGGCCCATTCAAGGCTCTTGTAGACAAGGAAACTGGATCTATCCGGGACAGCGACCGGATCCGGTTCGAGTCGTTGATTGATCGATTGGAACGCGACGGTTACCAGGTGCACAACGCACACCGTAGGGAGGAATGGGGGACGGCCTTTCTCACTCCTGAGGAGTGTACATTGCTGGACTTCGAGGAGATCTCTGGATGTGACGTGTTCGTGGCCTTTCCCGGTGCGCCGGCGTCACCCGGTACGCACATCGAAATTGGCTGGGCATCGGTGCTGCGCAAGCCGATCTTGTTGCTGCTGGAGAAAGGGCAGGAGTACGCTTTTCTCATCCAAGGCTTGCACACAATCGCCGATGTCCACTATCTGACGGTCACCGCCGGTGAAGATATCACTGAGCGGGTGACGGCCGCCGTGCGTGCGGTCGAGAATCGGGGATGAGATCAGAAGCTGCCAGGATCCGCGTCATCTCCCACACACTCTTCAGCAAGGAGTAACCGCCCTCCCAGTTTCGACGGTTGACTGAGACGCGTTTCTGCCGTACGTGGGCCCACCCTGAGGAGGGGGGCGAGCGGTTGTCCGGTGGTCGATAGGACGGCTTCGTCGACCCAGAGGGCGCGGTCGACCGCGCAGATGAGCAGCCGGTTACCGGAACGGCGGTAGACGCGTCCGGGGGAACCGTGGTGGATCGGCAGACACCGCGAGGTGGCGAGAATGTCGACGCGGTCGTCACTGAAGAAGGTGTGGGCTTGGAAGCCGGTCCCTCGGGTCGCGCGGACCAGCCGGTCTACGTCGTCCGCGCGCTGAGCATCCCATCTGATCATACTGTCGGACAGTTCCCGGCGCCACCAGTAGGCCGCCCTGGCGGGATCCTGCTTCCGGCCTTCGAGATCGCCGGCGGCATAGCGCCGCAGCACTCTCAGCAGCAGCTCGGGAAAGAGCCGGTCGGCGGCCTGTTGCAGGCTCTGGATGTCGTCCTGGTCGGTCACAGTGAGCAGGGTCTCTTCCAGCACATCGCCGGTGTCCAGTCCCTCGTCGACCGCGATGACAGACAGCGTCACGTCCGGCTCGCCGTTGAGGATGGCCCACGACAGGCAGTGCGATCCCCGGTACTCGGGTAACTTGCCCGCGTGAAGGTTCACCGCGCCGAGCGTGGCGCAGCGCAGCAGCGACGGTTTAAGGATCTTGCCGAATCCGGCGAGTACGAGGACGTCGGGGCGCAACTGGCGGATGGCGGACTGGAATGCCTCACAGTGCAGGTCGGGCGGGGCGAACACGTGCGCTGTGGTGCGGGGCTCGGCCGAGTTGTCTGCGCAGGCAGGGGAAGGCGATTCCAGGACCACGCCGACGACGTCGTGTCCGGCTTGCAGAAGCAGCGTGTGATAGCGGGGGGCGCGGGTGGCTGTGGAGAAGAGGACGAGGCGCATGCGCGGTTCTCCTCACCGGACGAAGTCGTTGATCAGGTCCGCTGCTTTTCCGAACCGGCGGTCCGCCGCCGGCTGGCCGATGTCGGTGTTCAGTAGTAGTACAGCCACGAGGCTGGTCGCGGGGTCCGCGTAGGCGATGGCGGTTCCCCTGCCGGGGTGGCCGAACGTGGAGGGCGAGCAGCGGACACCTCGGCTTGTGGCCTCTACCGGGTCGCGGCCGACCATGAAGCCCATGCCGCAGCCGAACTCCTTGGCCTGGCCGATGCGGGCGTGAATCGACGTGGCCAGCTGGGCGGCGGCGCAGCCGACGGCGAGCGGGCTGTCGTGGCCGGCTCGAGCGCGCAGCCAGGCGCCGAAGAGCCTCGCGAGATCGGTTGCGGTCGAGTACAGACCCATGGAGGGTTGGAAAGAACGTCGGATCTCCGGTCGTCGCCAGACGAAATTCTTGCGATCGGTCTCGGCTGATACTCCCCGTATCTCGGTCGCCCCATCCACTAGGTGGTCCTGGAGGCCCCAGCTGGTTTGCCGCATACCGAGTGGTATGAAGATCCGCTCTGCCGCGAAGGTGGTGAACTCGCGTCCGCTGACGCGTGCCACGATCTCCGCCAGGAGCGCGTAGGCGGTGAGTTTGTGGTACTCGAAACGGCCGAAACTGTCCGTGACCGGCAGGGCGCAGATCTTGTCGATCGCCGTGTGCCAGCGGAGGTAATCGTGAACGGTGACGGTCTCGTCGACGTCCGGGACACCAGCGCGGTGGCTCAGCAGGTGTCCGATGGTGACACGGTGTGCGACCTCGTCCCTGTGATCACCGCCGAAGCGCGGGAGGTGGTGGGAGACCTGGTCGGAGACGCGGAGGTGCCCGTCCTCGGCGAGGAGGTGGATGGCGGTCGCCACCACGGTCTTCGAGATGGAGTAGACGCAGAATCGGGTGTCGTCGGTGACTGGGTGGTCTGACTGCGCGAACCTGCCGGTGGCGACGCGTATCGGTTCCCGGTCGCCGACGTGAACCAGCGCCTGGGCTCCCCGGGTGCTTCCCACGTGTACCTGCTCATCGAGCAGGGTCTGTACCCGGCGCCGGAGTTCGCCGCCGGAGCCTGTGGTGGGCGCGGTCATCGCAGGCTCCGCAGGAAGCGCTTCATGGAGCGCCGGCCGGCAAGGTGGATGAGCTGGGCTTTCCGTGCGTGCCGGTCGAAGGATTCGTATACTTCGGTCACGATCGAGTTCCGCGAGGTCCAGACAGACCAGAGGAGTTTGAGGAATTCGAGGTCGCGTTTCTCGGGAGTATCCGCCGGCCAGTCGTCCCGTTCTTGACCTTGACGTCGCCAGACGCGGACCAGGCAGATCCACACCGAGATATCCAGGAAAATGACGGTGTCGGCGGCGGCGAGGCGGATGGAGAGCGAGTCGCTGTAGTGGCCGTCGATGATCCAGGAGTCTTCCAGGACCATCTGTTCCATGTGGAGTCTCCATTCCGGACGCGGTTCGTTTCCGACGCTCGGTGTTGCGTAAAGGCGGTCGAGATGGATCGCCTTTATGCCGAGATGCCGGGCAAGTTCCCGGGCCAGATGAGACTTACCCGATCCGGGGAGTCCGAGAAGTACGATTTTTTTCACGGTGTTGGTGTAATCCGTCCGTTCATCCGAGGACTTCCCGATCCGAGCTGACCGGGCGCTGCCAGGTCGTTAATCGGCTCCTCCCGGAGGGCGGAGCAGCGGCTGTAGTTCCGGGCCAAGGTGTTTTCGCAGCTCATCCGGCCATCGTTGGTAGCTGTCACTCCAGGCTATGTTTCTGGGAGCGTACTTGAAGAGGACCGCCCGGCGCTCGTGTGGGCCTTGCCACGGTAGTGTGCAGTGGGCGAGGGCACCGGTGAACAGCACCGCGTCGCCGGGTTCCAGCGGGATCTGGATGACCGGACGGGCGGTGTGATCGTAGCCGTGCGGACGTGCGAAGGAACTCTTGTGGCTTCCGGGGATGCAGGCCAGCCCGCCCTGGCCCGGCAGCATCTCAGAGAGGGCCCATTGCACGGTGGTGATCCCGGTGGATATCCGGCCGTCGTGGACCATGAAGTACTCTGAGTGGTCGTCAAGATCCTGGGCCCCGCCGTGCAGCTTCGCGCCGAAGGTACCCGGTGCCATCTGGATGCCGTAGTACTGGTCGAGTCGTAGCCGCTGGTCGACCCATTCACACAGCAGCGGATACACTCGGGGATGCGTGAGCAGGTCGCGGAACCCTTCGTGCCAGAGCATGAAGTCGTCGAAGAACTGGGTCTTCAAGGGCCCGGCTGGTCGCACCGGATGGTTCCGGTTGATGGCGTTGTTAAGCGCGCTTACCTGGTCCGGGCTCAGCAATCGCCGGAACACCAGGAAACCATTTAAGTCGAACAAGTACCGTTCTTCGGCGGTGACCTTGCATTCGTTCATTCCGTCGTCCTCTCTCACGTACCGACAACGGTGGGGAATCCGGTCAGGCCGCGGCTGTGTGGGCTGAAGAAGATCGCGCGAAGCGGCATGGGGATGCCCAGTAGACTGGCCGTCCGCAGCACCTTCGCCTCGAGGGGTTGGTAATAATCCTCAAGGATGTTGAGCACACAGATACGCTTGTGTTCCGCGGTGCTGGAGGACAAGACTTCCTGGTAGGCGTCCAGGAAGGGTGTCGTGGTGGGACTGGCTTGAACGTCTTGCCAGGTCTCCCGCAAGAGGACATCGTACCTCCGGCCGATGGCCAGGCGGGCGACTGGATCACGATTAGCGTCGTAGTCGTCGATCATCGCCGCATGCACGTCGAAGGCCGGTCCGGCGGCGTGCTGCCAGAACAGCTCCCGCATCCGGGTGCGGTCGGTGCGGTAGATGCCCAGCGCCGTGTCGAACAAGATGCATCCCAATCGCATGCGCTCGTGCAGATCCTCGACGAGCTCCAAGCGTAGGTTGGGAGCGACAAGATAAAGGTTGCCGCCCAGTTGTTCCAGAGCGAATCCGTTCCTATCCAGTGCTACGGCCCGCCGCAGCAGGTCACGGGCGATGGCTCCGACAATCGGACTGGTCTCCAGTATCACGTCGTGGCAGTGTAGTCCGCTGTCGCGGAGGGTACGAGTGTAGTCGCTATAGCAGATCCGGTTGACCACGTGGTCGTCGTCGACCATCGGGGTGATCTCCGTCTCGACCTTTCCGGCCGCGTGTTTGCCCAGCAGCGCCAACAGGTGGCGGGCGATTGCGATTCCCCGGTGCTGGGCGGGCCCGAGGTCGCGGTCGGAGTGGACATGGCCCGCCTCGATAGACAGGAACACGTTGGCGCAGTCCGCGAGGAGGTCTTCGGTGAACCGCTCCAGGAAGGCACGGTCGGAGGGACCCTCGGCAGGTACGGACCGACCGGCTTTCAGCAGCACGTGCGGATCGGATCCGAGCAGGCGCTCCACATTTTCGTTGAGAAGGATCCGGCCGGCGTTGTTACGGCGGTTGAGCTCCGCCTCCAGCGCGGCTTCATCCAGGTCGTCGAATCGCCTGCTGAGGGCGACGAGGACCCATTCACCGGGCCGGATGTCGAACATCGTACGGGTGTACCGCGACGTGGCCCCGCCGACCGGCGCGGAATCGAACCGCCCGACGGCGTGGACGCGCTGCATGAAGCCCTGGCGTCCCAGGACCGCGTAACCACCGGTGCCCGCGGACCACAGCTCGACGTGGCCACCAGACGGCGCTGCGGTGAAGGTGGCCACGGCGACGGTCGCTGGGCCGTCAACGGCGAGGGTCCGCTCGTAGTCAGCGAGGGCGAGGGCGACACCCGGCGGGTTGCGAACGAGGAACGATTCAAGCCGCTTGAGGAAAGGTCGTGCGCCGACGTCCCCCCGGGCCACAGCGACGGCGGCCAGTTCCGGGAAGACGGATCGGTGCAGCCGGAACCCCTCTCCCGTGGGGCCGACCAGGCATTGGGGGACTGACGAGACGTCCAGCCAGCCCGACCGTTCGCCCGAGCGGTCGGCGCGCCGCTCGTGAACGAGGACGAGAAGCCGCTCGGCAGCGCCGAGCAGGCCACCGTCGGAGACGAACTCGCGTCGCCGCTTCAGCTTGCGCCCCTGGGGGAGCGACTCCAGGTCCATGATTCGGTCGAAGTGCAGAACCTCCTGGCGGATCTCGGCGCGGGCCGCCAATGCGCGTTCGACGGGCGCGAGTGCTTCCAGGGGACGGCCGAACTCCAAGGCCGCGTCTAGGCGCCGCACCAGGTCGGCGGCAGTCAAATCGGCGGTGACCAGCCGGGAGACTAATTCCCCGCCAGTCCCCGGCATCGCGGTCTCCGCCGCCAACACCAGACGTTTGACTAGGTCTCGGCCATGACGCTGCCGGGCGTCGTCGTCGAGTTCAGCGAACACCGTCCGGTCGACCGGCGTGAAATGGTGGAGGATCGTCTCTAACGAGGACTCAGGCAGCATCGTTCGTTCTACCTCCGGTTCGCTCAGCGGTTGGCCCCGTCACCGAGTGAGGACGTCCGCCGTGATGGCGGCCGTCCTCGGAGCGTCGGTGGGCGCCATCTGCGTGGCGATCACGATCACCCGCGACCACAGTGCCGTCTCCCGCGCCAGCAGTTCCTCCTCGCGTTCGCCCCACCACCGCCGCGACCGCATCCACGGTTTCAGCCAGGGCATTTCGATGAGCGCAGGATACTGCCAGGCTGGGACGCCCTCCGCGTCAAGCGCGGCCACCAGCCAGTCGCGGTGCGGGATCCACTCCTCGGGCAGGATCAGGGCGACGTCGAACCACACGGGACGGCAGTCCAGATCGGGAGCAGAGACCGCCGTCGTCAGACCGGCCTCACCGAAGATCGCGGACATCGCCGCCGCCGTCGCGACCCGGGCCTCGGCTCGCGCCTCCAACCGGTCCAGCGCGGCCAGCGCCAGCGTGGCCTCCATGTCGCCGCCCCGGAAGTTGAAGCCCGGAACCTCGCCGACCTGCCGGTCCGCCTTGCCGTGGTGGCTCAGGATACGCATCTTGCGGCCCATCGCCGGGTCGTCGTACACGTTCAGGCCGCCCTGCCCCGCGCCCAGGAGCTTGCGGTGCGAACCGGCGAAGGTGGCAACGTCGCCGAAAGCGCCCACCGAGCGTCCGTTCAGCTGGGCGCCTAGCGCCTGGCTGGCGTCCTCGTGCAGGCGGGCGCTGCCGGTGGAGCGCATCACGGCTTCCACGTCGACGACGTTGCCGAGGAAGTGTGTTAGCAACGCGACGTCGGGAGGCTCGTCCACCCATTCGGACACGTCGCTCTGGCAGACGAGCGTGCGCTGATCGGTGGGCAGGAACACCGGCCGCGCTGCCCGGTAGTACACGACGTTCAACGAGGACACGAAACCCGAATCGCTGATCGCCACGGTGCTGCCCGCGTCGACGTCCAGCGCGAACAGCCCGGTCAACAGCGCGGCGGTGCCGGAGTTGTGGAAGAACGCGCCGCCGCGTCCGATGAGCGCGGCGAACCGGCTCTCCAGTTCCTTGGCCTTCGGTCCGCCGCCCCAGACCGTGGTGCGGCCGGTTCGGACGATCGCGGCCACGTCGTCGGCCGCTTCTGGGCAGATCCCTTCGTCCTCGGCGGGCGTCCGCTGACGCGGAACGCCGCCGTTGATGGCCAGGGAACTGTCTTTGCGTACCTCGTCGGGGTCCTTGAGCACAGGTTCTCCTTCCGTCGGCGTGCACGTCGGTTTCTCGTTCACCCGCAGGCTGGCCACCGGACGAGGTACTTCGCCGCGCGCCGCGCGCCGGCAATGGGGATGATGCCGGCGGCCGCGAGCGCGAAATGCCGGGCCAGTGCGTGGCCAGCGATGACCGCGCGGTCGAGTCGTAGGCCGGTGACCCGCTCGTACGTCGCCACCAGCGGCTCGAGGTCGCTGATTTCGACGTTGCCCAGGTCACTTTCCCGGCTGGCGCGCCGCACGTCGGTCCAGTCCAGGACACCGGTGAGGGCGTCGTGCTGAACGAGCAGGTTAGGTGCGCGATAGTCACCGTGGACCGGTACGTCCGCGCGGGAAGCCCAGTCCGCTGCCGCAGCGCTGATCAGTCGCGCGACTGTCCGCCCGAGTCCACGGTCCAGCAAGCTCGTCAGAGCCTTGTCAGCCAGGATGAACCGGTCTCTGCGTCGTGGTCTAGCGGTCTGAATGAGTGGAAACGGCGCGGGATCGCAGGCATGCAGCCGTGCCAGCGCCTCCGCGATGAGGCCGGTCAGAACACCGGGGCGCGGGTGGTATCCCTCAATGCGCCGGTAGACCAGGTACGGTCGGCCTCGCGCGGTGCCAATGTGGGCGATCTCTGGCGCGGGCACACCGCCGTCCCGGGCACAGGCGCAGCAGCGTGCTTCCAGAGCCGGGTCGAGCGGCCACGCGTGCCCCACCCGAACGACGAACAGGCCGTCGGTCACCAGCGTGGTGTTGCCGTCGGCGAGGCGTCGCACCTCGGCCGGGCGGACGCTCCGGCTTTCCACCTGCTCGAGGATTCCGATCGCCGTCCGCAACGGAAACCATGGTTCGGCCCGCACGTCAGAAGCTCCATGGCGGCAGGGGACGGCCCCGCGCCAGGAGGTTACTGTACCCGGCGGCCGTCGACGAACAGCCAGTACAAACGCGGGGACCGTGCTCGCGAAACCACTCGGCCTGGGCGGTCACGTCCGGCTCCAGCAGGGAGAACGATTCTGACGCGCGGGTCCGGGCACCGTAGGATGCCGCGTTCGGCCGGTGCACGATGAGGCTGCACGAATAAAGGAATCCCGCTTTGGCGTCGATATAGCGGACCTTGCGGGTCAGGTGGCAGACGCCATCGGCGCGGGGGGTGATGCCGGTGCGGAGGTACAGACTGCGTTCGTCCGGACGTTCGCCGCACCACACCTTGCCGGTGGGGACCAGGCGTCCGGCGGCCGCCGCGTCGCGGTAGACGTACTCGACGACCCGGTCCAGTTCGGACCTATCGGCGGTGGTGTAGTCCAGCGGGCGTTCGAGTTTGAGGGAGGACAGCTCCCACTGGGACACGCGTAGCTGGGTCAGCAGATCTTGGAGGGCCGGCATCTGACGGAAGTTCGACGGCCCGCAGACGGTATTGACCCGGCCGAGCACACCAGCGTCGATCGCCGCGCGCAGCCCGCTGACGGCCCGCTCGAAGAGCCGGGGGGTGTTACGGATCGTGTTGTGTGTCGTGGGTTCAGCGGCGTCAATGCTCACGACCACTTGAGCGAGCCTAGCGGCCGCCAGCTCCCGTGTCAGGGAGGACAGCCGGGCGCCATTGGTAATGATCGACGCCAACATCCCATGGTCGGAGATGATCTGTACGAGATCCACGATGTTGCGGTGCAGCAGCGGTTCACCACCGGTTAGCCGCACGTACTTGATACCCTCTTCAGCCGCCCGATCCAGCATCGTGCGCAAGTCTGCGGGTTCAAGCCGGTAGCGGTCCCTGGAGGAGGCGAACTCGCACATGAAGCAGTCCGCGTTACACGCCTCCAGGATGCGGACAAACAGGTATTCTGGTCGGTCACCGGGAGTCGTCATGTCAGGTGCCTCCCGCGGAGCCGGCATCAGTGACGCAGCCGAACACATAGCGGCCCAGCAGCTGTACGGCGCTCTCTAAGTGGGACAGCCTGCCAGGGCGGGCGTGCGCCGACCGGACTCCACGTTGCGCGCCCCGGCAGCCCCGGATGTCCTCCTCATGGACGCGAATGAACGCTTCGCGCACCTGGCGGCGCTTCACGGCAAGCGATGGTGACACAGTCGACGAGGCGGGTGCACAGATGGTGGTACGTAGGGTGAATCGCTCTGGACCATGTGGGAGGACCACGTAGGAGACGAGGTGGTCGGGGAATAACACGACCAAGTGACAGGGGTACGCGACGAAGATCAGCCCCTGCCGCAGGTCGGCGTCGGTCAGCCCTTCGATGGGCGGCAGGACGGGCATGGAATCGGCGCCTTCGGCGAAGGGCATCCGGCCCAACGCCCAGCCGTCGTCCCCCTCGACGGTGGTCAGCCGGGCCGGAGTCAACGGTTCCATGGTGTCGGCGTGGAGACCGATGTGGTGATAGCACTCCATGAAGTTTTCGACCATGAACTTCCAGTTCCAGTCACAGTCCCAGTCCAGGGACTCCACGATGCGTAGGTCGCCCATCCCGTACGCGGTCAGTCGCTCGGTGAGGCCGGTGAGACGGGGGGCCAGCGGCGCAGCGTCGAGATCGAGGTTCACATACAGGAACCCCTCCCATTGTTCGGTCCGGAACTCGGGAAGGCGGACAGCGTCCTTCGCGAACCCCACCGACCGGTTCATGTAGGGGGCGCCGGTCAGCCGTCCGTCGAGCGCGTAGGTCCACAGGTGGTAGGGGCATTGGAAGCGCGATGTGGTGCCCCGGCCCTCGACGAGAACCATCCACCTGTGTCTACATACGGGCGAGAGGGCCTTTACCTCGCCCGATTCTGTCCGTACCACCACTACGGGCTCGCCGGCGATCTCGGCGCAGAGATAGTTGCCCGTGCCAGCAACCTCCTCGGCACGGCCTACGCAAATCCACTCCCGCTGGAAGATGTGCCGACTCTCCGCGTGAAAAAAATCTTCTGACCAGTAACAGGACGGCGGAAGAGAAAACGCCGCTTCCAGCGGGTCCTGCAGCCCGGCAATCTCCGTATTCGTGACGAAGTGAGTCACACGACGCCCTTTCGATACAGGTGTTGACCATGCGTCCAGAGGCTTACGCGTAACACTGTTACGATCTACCGGTTGGGTCGCTGACCTGCGCCGAAACCGCAATCCGAGTTTGCATAATCCTCCAGTCCTCAGTGCTGTGACTGTTGACCGTCGCCGGGAAGTTGGGATAACAAGAGTGGCACCTGGCAAGGCGGCGACCGCGAGGTGGGGACACTCCATCATAGCACTAGTTTGGCGTGCTGAGCATGCCGCCTGCGCGATTCTTGCCGGACTGAGTCTCCGAAGCTCGGAGGACTGTGGAGGACTGTGGAGGACTGTAGCTCCAGCTAGCGCCATCCCGTGCTCCATGATGTCCTCGTGACGCTCGACACCCCGACAACTTGACAGCGCCCGATTATGTCCTTTTTGTCGGGCAACTGCTAGCGTGGATTCGTCGGTCCGCACTGCTGATCTAGGGTGGCATCCGTGCTGGTAGTGCATTGTGACAGCATTGACACTGTGCCTCGTTCGGCCGCCGAAGCACTGCTCGTCTCGGGCTCCGAAGCCGACGATGACTCCGGGATGGCGCGCTTGGAACTCCCGGCCTTCGTGGCCGCGATAGAGCTGTCTCTGCCGGTTCGCCCCAACACCGCCTTAGCCCGGTGCTTGGCCGGATGGTCGCCTCCAGTCTGGGAAGCGGCTCCCGGCTTGGCCGGCCAGGACGGCAGATCACGGGCCCTGGTCGTGCACACCGGCGACACGCCCGCCCGACCGAGTCTCCTGATGATAGAGGACAGGTCGCCCCATATTGATGCTATCGCATTCGTGATGCATAGTCGCGCTCCGGATCAGCTGGCCGAGAACTTAATGTCAGCATGCCACGTAATCGGTGCGGAGTTGCCGGAAGCCCGGCATGTCTCCCTCTCGCTGATCGTCGCAAGAATACATCTGCGCATCGGCGACATCGAGGCGACGGTCTCATGGCTGGAGGAGTAGCCCATGGTCCTCAAAGGTGTTCGACTGTTCCTGGCGGTCCCGTACTCGCGATGGATTGATCCGGGAACCGGCCTGGTGCTAGATCGCCGTCGCCAACAATTGGAGGCGTTGCCCAGCCTACGGTCTGGCCCTGACCAACTACCGGGCTTCTCCGCAAAAGCCGGTTTGTCGGATTGTCCGACGAATAAGCGGAAGATTGGCAGTGCGTCATGGTCTCGATCGTCGTGTCCGGTGTTGACTTCGGGTGGGGCAGCGCCGGGAAGCTGGCGGCGGTCCTCAGGGCTTGCCGCACCCGGCTTCCGCACCAGCGGTTCGTGGCGTTTGGGACCGAGCTGGGCAGGCCCGTCCTCGCTGGCGCGCCGATCGATGTGTACGAGCCCTGGCCGCGTGGCGCGGGCGCGCTGGAAGCCCTGCTGCGCAAGCACGACGTGACTGCGGGGTTGGTCGTCATGGATCCTGGAGCGGCCTCGGCGCTGGAGGCCGCCGGTTGCCCGACCGTGTTCGTCGACAGCCTGCCGTACCTGTGGACTGAAGCCGACCCGTTGCCGTACGATGCATCGGTCTACTGCGCCCAGCTCTGCCCTGAACTGCCGCTCCCGTGCTGGCAGCCGCTGCGCCGCATCGCTCATCTGCACTGGGTTGAAGCGGTCATTGCTTCCGGCGCGCAAGTCCACACCCGTGACCAGCGGCTCGCGGTGGTCAATTTCGGAGGTATATGCTCGCCTATTATGCCGTACGGCAATCCCCGGTACTTGGAACTGGTTCTCATCCCCGCGCTCCAAGCCCTCCACGCTACAGGATTCGAGACCGTGTACGTGTGTGGTAACATCCAGGAGACCGAGCTAGTGGCCGAAGCTGGCGCCTTGCCATTGGAGTTGCGGGCGGGGCCGCTTGCGCACGATGATTTCATCGCACTTATGGGCCGGGCGGCCCTGCTGATCACATCCCCCGGGCTGACCACCCTGCTGGAAGCTGGACAGCAGGGTACCCCCACCGTCTGCCTGCCGCCGCAGAATCTCAGTCAGGTCTTCAACGGTGACCGGTTCGCGGCCGCGCTCGATCCGGGCTGCCGGATAGAATGGCCGCCAGAGGTTCTGGACCGGACCGCTGTCGAGCGAGCACGTCAGGCGGGCGAAGTGGCGGGTATCGCCGTGATTGAGTCGGCTATGCGCCGCCTACGGGCGGAACCGGTGCAGCCATGGCTCGCGGGTCGCCTGAGGGACGCCATCCGCCGGGTGGCTAACGTCACGGGATGGGACCGCATGTCTACGGCCACCGGCCGACACGGCGCGAAACAGGTCAGCGATCTGCTGGCCGAGCTACTGGCCGCGCGGACCGCCACCTGACTGAATGAAGTGCGGTATCACTGACCATAGTCCACATTGGCATTGGGGCCCGACCGCTTGATGGCCGACGCGATGTCGAAAGGAGCAAGTCCGCGATGGGTTTCGTTGCGGTCAACGCTGTGAGTTTCACCTTGCCGGATGGTCGCGTTTTGCTGGACGAGGTGTCTTTTAAGGTCGGGGAAGGCCGCAAGGTCGCCGTGATCGGCGCTAACGGCGCGGGCAAGAGCACGTTGCTGCGCATCATCTCCGGGGAGATCGCCCCGGATTCCGGCTCCGTGGCTCTCGGCGGTGGGCTCGGTGTCATGCCGCAGTTCGTCGGCCGTATCCGGGACGCCACCACCGTCCGCGACCTGCTCATCTCCGTCGCCCCGCCCGCGCTGCGCGGGGCCGCGCGGGCGGTGGACGCGGCTGAGCTGGTCCTGATGGACAGTGACAACGAGGCTGCCCAGATGCGGTACGCCGCGGCGTTGGCTGACTACGGCGACGCTGGTGGATACCCCAGTGAGGTGGTGTGGGACCAGTGCTGCCAGACCGCGCTGGGCGTCCCCTACGGCCGAGCCCAGTGGCGCGAGGTCACCACGCTCTCCGGCGGGGAACAAAAGCGGCTGGTGTTGGAGGCACTGCTGCGTGGCCCGGACAAGATCCTGCTGCTCGATGAGCCCGACAACTACCTCGACGTGCCGGGCAAACTCTGGCTTGAGCGGTCCCTGCTGGACTCACCCAAGACCATCCTGCTCGTCTCCCACGACCGGGAACTCCTGGCCCAGGTCGCCAATACGCTGGTCTCCGTGGAGCTGGGAGCAGCCGGGAACACCGCATGGGTGCACAGCGGATCCTTCGACAGCTACCACCACGCGCGCACGGAGCGGTTCGCGCGCTTGGACGAACTGCGCAAGCGCTGGGACGAGGAGCACGCCAAACTGCGGTCTCTCATGCTGATGTACAAGCAGAAGGCCGCGTACAACGACGGCATGGCCTCCCGGTACAAGGCGGCCCAGACGCGGCTACGGAAGTTCGAGGAGGCCGGCCCCCCGCAGACCCTCCCTCGCGAGCAGAACGTACGGATGCGCCTGCAGGGCAGCCGCTCCGGCAAGCGTGCGGTGGTCTGCGAAAGTCTGGAGTTGACCGGCCTCATGCTCCCCTTCGACCTGGAGATCTGGTACGGCGAGCGGATGGCGGTGCTCGGGTCGAACGGCTCGGGTAAGTCCCACTTCCTGCGGCTGCTCGCGGCCGGCGGGACCGACCCGGACGTCGAACACCGACTGGTTGGTGACATCGCCATCGCCCCGGTCTCCCACACCGGCGCCGCCCGCCTCGGGGCCCGCGTACGGCCGGGCTGGTTCGCCCAGACGCACGAGCATCCCGAACTCGCCGGGCGTACCCTGCTGGAGATCCTGCATCGGGGCGATGAGCACCGCGATGGCATGGCGCGCGAGCAGGCCGGCCGGGCCCTCGACCGCTACGAGCTGGCACTCTCGGCGGACCAGACCTTCGACACCCTGTCCGGCGGCCAGCAGGCCCGCTTCCAGATCCTGCTGCTGGAACTGTCCGGAGCCAACCTTCTGCTGCTCGACGAGCCGACCGACAACCTGGACCTGATCTCCGCCGAAGCGCTGCAGCAGGCCCTCGAAACATTCGACGGCACGGTACTCGCCATCACCCATGACCGCTGGTTCGCGAGCCGATCGTTCGACCGCTACCTCATCTTCGGCGCGGACAGCCAGGTACGGGAGAGCGCCGAGCCCCTGTCTGGAACGAGTCACGCTTGACGGCCCGCCGGCGGGCGCTGTCACGTTGTTGAGGTGTCGAGCGTGACGAGGACATCGTGCTGCCCGCCGCGAAACGGCCTCCACGTTCACGTTCTGTGCCGTGCAGATCGAGCCGCTGGGGGCGCCGCAGTGTAGTTTCATCTCACCCGCTATCAACATTGGTGATCCTCGCGGAGGGGACGACACCACGGCGGGGGTTTTGGACACCATCCCGGTGGCGCCGACCGGCTGGACTGATCTCGCCGAGATCCGGCTGCTCGGACAGCGGTGGCTACGACAACGGTAAGCACCGTGTGCCAGGCGCTGTGAAGCTCAACACTCGTCGAGGTCTTCGGCGAACATTCCGATCCGGTGGACGCCGGTAGCGTCCACCACACCTCGGAACATCCCCGCGCTGGTGAACGGCATCGCCACCGTGCCGTCGGTCCCCACGGCGATGCAGCCACCGGTCCCTGCCCTGAGCTCGGTCTCCCGCAGTGCCTGTTGGCAGGCCGCGCCCAGGCTCAGGCCGGCGAGCCGCACGAGCGCGTCGACCTCATGGGCGAAGACGCTGAGCATGAGCGCCTCACCATCGCCCGTCGCCGAGACCGCGCAGGAACGGTCGTCAGCCCAGGTGCCGGACCCGATCAGTGGAGTGTCCCCGACCCGGCCGGTGAGCTGGCCGGTGGCGCCTCCGGTCGAGGTCGCCGCCGCGAGGTGCCCCTCGAGGTCTAGGGCGACGGCGCCCACCGTCCCGCCTGTGACCTCGGGCTCGGCCCGGTCGCTGGGCTGGCTCCCCGTCCACTGCGCCCGCCGGCGAGCGGTCACGAACCAGTCGGTTGGTACCAATGCGAGGCCTTCCCGACGGGCGAGTTCCTGGGCTCCCGCTCCGCTCAACAGCACATGTGGCGTCCGTTCCAGCACCGCTCGCGCGGCAAGCACCGGATTGCGGATACCGCTCACGCAGGTCACCGCACCGGCGCGGCGCGTCGCCCCGTCCGCCACCGCCGCGTCATGCTCCACGCCACCGTCAGCTGTGAGGACGGCACCCCGGCCGGCATTGAACTGCTCGTCATCTTCGAGGACCAGCACCGCGGCGACCACCGCGTCGAGCGCCGACCCACCGTTGCGCAGCACCGTCATGCCTGCCGCCAAGCTTTGGCCGAGCCCCCGCCTGGCCGCGGCGGACCGCTGCGCGCCGAGCTCCTCCGGCACGATGCGACCCGCGCCACCGTGCACAGCCAGCACCGGAGCGGAGGCACACCGGTTTCGCACCATGCCAAGCTAGTCACTTCCGCTGTGGAGGCTATGGCGCGAGGACGGGCAGCCCGGCGGCATCGGCCGCGTCCGCCTGCCGACGGTCGTAAGTCACCATGACGTCGGCGCCGACGCGCAGCGCGGCCGTGAGGTGCAGCGCGTCGAGGCTGCGTAGGTGACAGCCTGGGAGCAGGCCCGCCTCCCGGTAGAGCGGTCGGCCTCCACCAGGTCGAAGCGTTCAAGCAGGTGAGTCACGGCGGTCTGGGGCAGCTCGACGCGGACCGCGAGCCGGCGCAGCTCGGTCTCCAGGAACATGCTCGAGAGCAGGGCATCGTCCTGGTCAACGGCCTTATCGAGCCGTGCCGCCAGTCGGCTCGACGCGGGCTCCTCGACGAGCAGCTTTGCCGCCGCTGACGTCTCGATGTAGAGGATCACCGGTCGCCGCGCAGCTCGTCCAGTACGTCGTGAACCGGCTCCTGGATCGTGGTCCGCTCCAGTTCGGCGAATCCGCCTCGGACCGTGGCCCACCGGATCCGCGGCGACGCGCCGGCCGCTCGCGGTGGCGGCACGAGCACCGCGACGACCTCGCCATGGTTGGTGACGTACACCGTCTCACCGGCCTGCACGTCACGGAGCACGGCACTGCTGTTGTTGCGCAGTTCCCGGTGCGGGATGGTTCTCGGCATCGCCCGCCCACCTCCGTAGCAAGTGTGGCATCCACGTGTCCGCACTGCTGCGTTAACCTCGTGACTGTGGCTCATGACAGCGGTGTAGGTCGCCATGAGGTGGTGGGCGGTCACTCGCCGGTGCCGGGTGTGGAAGCCCGGGCCGGGCTTGATCCCCGAGTCGCACGCCATCCAGTCCCGGCTGGGCTGGTTGCCCCGCGAGGAGCTGGTGGCGCTGGCGCGGCGGATGCGCCGGCCGCTGTATGAGATCGAGAGTCTGGTCTCGTGCTACCCGCACTTTCGCACCCAGGCGCCGCCGCCCCCACCCCCAGAACCCCGTACCCCAACACCCCTACCCGCATTCAGCGGGCTCAGCGGGGTTTGGCGCG